>JBJXGK010000024.1:0-28437 GCA_046153705.1 Gemmatimonadaceae bacterium | reverse complement strand
TCCGAGCGCGCACCGAAGGTCTTCGGGCGGTCGCCTCGCGGTGCAAACCCGCGCGGACGCTCACCGCGGTCGCCACCGCGGTCGCCACCGCGATCACCACCGCGCTCGCGAGTGCCGAAGCTCGGACGATCGCCGCGATCACTCCGCTCACGCGCACCGAATGCCGGACGCGCCGGCGCTTCTTCGCCAGCCGCGGCCTTCGCGGCCTCCTTCGCCGCTTCCTTCATCACTGCGTGCACACGGGCCTCGGCCTCGGCGATCGCTTCGGCACGGCCGGTGCGCGACTTCTCCAGCAGACGCAGCGCGGCGGCCGCGATCTCCAGGCCGTCGAACTCGCCCAGCAGCGGCTCGAGCGCCAACACTTCGCGCGACGGGATCCCGTCGGCGAGCATGGTACGCAGCTCGGCGCGCATCTTCGCCTCGGCGGCGCGAGCGCGCATCACCGACGCCTTCGCAGCGAACGGCTGGATGGGTGTCGGAGCGGCGAGCAACTGCAGCGCCTCGCGGTCCCGCGGTGCGACGATCGCGACCATCGTCGCGGGCTGCGCCGCAGCGATCCTGCCCCACGTGGTCGCCGTCGGCACACCGAGCGAGACCACGAGTGCGCTGTTGGCCTCCACATCACCGTCGCTCACACGGACCAATCCTCCCTCGGTGTACCCGAGCGCAGCCAGCAAGGCGCGCGCCGCATCGGCGGTGGCACGATCGGCAGCGATGATCGTCGATGACGGCGCGTCGACTTCATCGAGGACCGCAGCGAGCCCATCGACCGGGGAACCGGCGACGGTCACGAACCGGAGCACCGGAGCGCCCTCGATCGGCTCCGCCGGGGCGACGTCCTCGACCACGCGGCGCGCCTTGTGCAGGTATCGCTCGAGCAGCGCCTCGACCGAGTCGGTTGCTGCGAGTGCCGTGAGGAGACGGGACGCGCCCTTGGGCACTTCGGCCATGATGGTCGAGAGGTCGTCGTCGTCGGCCTGCATGGAGTCGGCCGAGGCGAAGATCACTGCTTTCACGGCATCGAGCTTGAGCGCCGAGGCCGAGAGCAAGGGGGCGAGCGTCGCCGGCGCACCGATGACGACGTGCGCGGCACCGGCGCCGAGCAGCCGCTTGCCGCGGCCGAGCGAGCTGGCGACGACGACGCGGAGTCCGTTGGCGAGTGGGGAGACCGTCCGCGCCAACGCCACCGCGGCGGCGGCGTCGGGCACGATGATCAGGACCGAGGTCGTGGAGGACTCGCGCGTGCTGCGCTCGAGCGCCGGGGCCGCGAGGCGAGCCACGCGGGACCAATCGGGGGGGAGGAAATACGCCAGGTTGGCGGAGCGGACGGAGCCAGCCGTCTCGCGCTCGGAAGCAGTCACTGCGGAACCTCGGTTTTCAATGGCGCGCCGGGGGGCGCTGAGATAACGTTCTGTCGAACGGAGGAATCTAGTCGCCCCCGGGCCTCCGCGCTCACTTCGCCTACATCCTGCGGTCCCACCCTCGCGCCCACGAGGAAGCTCGCGCGTGTCCACGCCCCTCTCGTTCCACCCCTCGGCCAACATCGCGGAGCTCAGGGAATCCGTCACCATCGCCGTGTCGCAGAAGGCCAAGGCGCTCAAGGCAGCGGGGCGCGAAGTGATCGACCTCGGGGCCGGTGAGCCCGATTTCGACACGCCGGAGCTGATCCGCGACGCTGCGAAGAAGGCGCTCGACCAGGGCGCGACGCGCTACACGGCCGTGGAGGGCATCCTGCCGCTACGCGAGGCGATCGCGGCGCAGGCGAACGCACGCTACAAGGGGGAGGGCAAGATCACCGCGGCCGACGTGGTCGTGTCGTCCGGTTCCAAGCAGTCGCTCTACAACGCCTGTGTGGTACTCTTCGGCCCCGGCGACGAAGTGCTCGTGCCCACCCCGAGCTGGACGAGCTACTACGAGATGGTGTCGCTGGCGCGCGCCGCGGCTGTGGAGGTGCATGGCGATCCGGCCAAGGGCTACAAGGTCGATGTGGCGATGCTCGAGCGGCGTGCGACACCGCGCACGCGCGGGGTGATGCTCAACTCGCCCTCGAATCCCACCGGCTCGGTGTATTCGTCGGCGGAGTTGCGTGCGATCCTCGACCACTGCGCGGCACGCGGCTGGTGGGTGATCAGCGACGAGATCTACGTGCGCATCGCCTATGACGCGGACGCACCGGGCGCACTCGACCTCGCGCCGCGTCGCGACAACCTCATCGTCGTCGACGGCGTCGCCAAGGCCTACGCGATGACCGGCTGGCGCATCGGCTGGACCATCTCGCCGACCGCCGTCGCCAAGGCGATGGGGGCGCTGCAGTCGCACACCACGTCCAATCCCGCGACGGTCTCGCAATACGCGGCGCTTGCCGCGCTGACACTGGGTGCACCGTTGGAGAGTGCTGTCGCCGCGATGGTCGCCGAGTTCAAGGCGCGGCGTGACGCCGCCCTGCCGATCCTGCGCGCCTCGCCTCACCTCACGGTGCTGGAGCCGGCCGGCGCGTTCTATTTCTACGTCAAGGTGCCTGGCGCCGACACGCTGCCCGATGCCGGTGCGGTGTTCGCCAATCGCCTGCTCGAAGAGGAGGGTGTGGCCATCGTGCCCGGTTCGGCGTTCCGCACGCCGGGTTGGGTGCGCATCTCGTATGCCGCGGCGAAGTCGCAGGTGGTCGAAGCATGCCACCGCGTGGTCCGTCTCGCGGCAAAGATGGCGTGAGGGCGCGGGAGCATGCGAACGCTCCGCGCTGCAGGAATCGGTGTGTGGGAGCGCGGGCGAGGCGGGCTAGCGTCTCCGCACCCCTGACCCGGAGTCGCACGTGTCGCTCGATCTGCAGGTGGAAGAGATGGCCGATGCGGATCTCGTCCCGGTGGAGTATCGATGGGACGCGGACACTGACATCCTCTGCGCGCGCCTGCGCCCGACCGGCGTCGCCGAAGGGCTGTCCGGCTCGCTCGACGTGGAAGGGCGCGACGGCGCGTGGCTCACGTTCGAGCTGCGAGCGGGCCGACTCGCGGCGATCGAGGTGGCGGTCTGGCCCGACGTGCGGACGGTGAAGTCGCTTGCCGTGCCCGCGGCGTCGGGCACGGCACGGGTGCGGGTCCCGGCGCGCTCACTGGGCGAGGAGGCCGTTGAAGTCGACACCGCCATCCAGGCGGTAGCCGACGAGGCCGAACGCACGATACACTTCCGCATCGGTCCGCAGCGCCCCATCCGGGTGCTCCGTGTCGCGCAGGACCTTCTCGTGGAGGTCGACGCGCGTTCGCGGCTCGGCGGACTCTGGCTCCTCAACGTCCCCCCGTTCCCCGCGTCCCAATGATCACGACCATCGTCCTCATCCAAGCCGAGCCGCGGCTGATCCCCAAGACCGCGGTGGCGCTCGCGGGCATCGACGGCGTGACCGACGTCTACTCCGTCTCGGGGGAATGGGATCTGATCGCGATCGTGAAAGTGAAGGAGTACGAGGAGATCGCGCGGATCGTCACCGAGAAGTTCCCGACCGTACCGGGGCTGGTGAAGACGACGACGCTCACCGCCTTCCGAGCCTACTCGAAGGCGGACATGGAGCAGGCCTGGGACATGGGCGTCGACTGAGTGCGACGCCGGGCTGCGGCTACGGCGCGCCGGACTTGTCGGCTTTGAGGCACCAGTCGAGCGAGGTGCGGAAGATCTGCCTCCAGCGCCCGTCCGTCATCTTGAGCACCACGAGGTACGGTGTCGTGGCATAGCGCCATGACTGGAGGAAGATCTCGTCCACGCCGTCGCCGTCGATGTCGAAGTGGTTGTAAAGGCGCTGGAACTCCACCGTGCGCGCTTCGCCGCTCGACACATGCTGGTAGCTCGTCTTGATCGTGCCGGCGGAGTCTTCGGCGAGCGCGAACACCATTGAGGCGTGACCGGCGCCGGGACCGGCGTCACCGGCTTCGGGGTCGATGAACGTGGCGAGCAAGGTGAGCCCCGTGCTGCCTGCGCCGGTGCGCAGGTAGCGCCCGATGAACTCCAAGTGGCCGAGCTCCTCGGCGCCGAGGTCGCGCGCGGCGGCGACGGCGTTGGCGATGGTGCGGCCCTTCGATTCCGCATCAGCGGGGAAGGGCTTGTTGTCGGGCTTCTTCTGCGTGAGCGTGTCGGAGGTCGCGATGTACTCGACGTTCTCGTCAGCGCCCATCGTGGAGAAGAGGCGCAGCGTGGCCTGCGGCACGACCTCGGTGCAGCCGGGCAGCGAGTACAGTGCCTCTTGGTCGGCGGGCCACATCCCGCGCACGACCTCGACCGTGCCGACGTTCGCGCCGTTGCGGTAGATCGGCAGGCGATTGCGCTCACCGAAGAACATCGAGTCGAGCGTTGTCCACTGGACGGCGTCGAGATCGAAGGCCGAGAGCTTGCCGCCGCGGAGTGCCGCGATGGGCAAGGCGTGTGGTTCGTCGCGCGAACCGAACACTTGGAAGAGGACCGTGGTACCGGGTTTGATCGGCGGGCCACGATCGACGTAGGCCTCAGGAGTCGCGGCTGGCTTGTCGCACGCCAGAGCGAGAGTTAGGATGCTCGCGATGAACGCAGGTCGGCGCATGGAGCGAAGCTACGCCCCGTCGGAGGGGGCGGCAAGCGTGCGCGCCACCCTCCGAGCACTTCGTGACAGCGGGGTTGCGCTCGCCACGGCGGGCGCGCCGTTGGAGGTGCAGCGCAGCGCGGACGACCCGCCCCGTCTCGAGCAGGCAGTACCGTTGGAAGGCGACCGGGTACGGGTCCGTGCGATCACCGAGCCGCCGCTCGTGGGGGTCTCGGCATTCCTCGACGGCATCCAGCGCTCGCAGGTGCTGGCCCACGCGGCTGGTGTGCCGCTGGTGCACGGTGCCGTGGCCGCCGCGATCCGGTTCCGCGCTGAGCGTCGGCTGCACACCTGGGACGCGCCGCGTATCTCGCGCGCGTTGTTCGCGCCGATCGCCCTGTTGCCGATCCCCGTGGCCGACGCGTTGCGCGCGCAGATCGACGTCGTGGACCTGCCCGACGTTTCCACGCGGCATCCACAGGAGATCACGGCACGCGCGCTCACGGCCGTGCAGCGGGCCCGTGAGGCCGCCGAAGGGGCGCTGCTCTCCGCGTGGACGGCACGCGCCGCGGGCACGCTCCTCGTGGACGGTGGCATCGCCGGTCACCCGGACGCGTCGAAGCATGACGCCGTGGTGGGGGTGGTGAAGTCGCATCGCACGCTCTACACGGGCGAGGACTTCCTGCCCAGCCTGCTCTCGCTGAAGGAGGGCGAGCGCAGCACAGCAGTGAGCGTCTCGTCGCCGCGGCGGCATCCGGTGGCCTCATGGTATCTCCGGTTGCGCGATCCGGCGGGCCGCTCGCCGCTGTTCGGATTGGTCCGCGTCGAGGTCAGCCCACAGACCGCCGATCTCACGGCGCGTGCCGATCTCGTCTCTCGCTGGTTGCTCGCTGAACGCGCGCCCGTCGCCCTCCCGGACCAGCGATGGGACGTGATGGTGTACGGCATCCGTGAGTGCGAGCAGTACCTTACCGCTATCCTTGTATGACCATGCCAGTCCTCGGGCGGGTCGTCGCCACCGAGCGTCGCCCCAACACGCCCCACGAGTTCCACTTCTGGACCGCACTTGATGCCCCGGTGGGCATCGGGACCATCGTTCGCGTCGAATCCACGCGACCGATCAGTGGCGTGTTGCCGAGCATCTACGGCGTGGTGACCGAAGGATTCGGTTACACCGATCTGCAGACGCCGCTGCACGATGTGCTCGGCGCGGACGGCGAACCTGGCGGCAGCGCCTTCGCACCCACCGAGCGCACCGAGATCCGGCTGTACACGGCGGCGGTGTTGCGGCAGGTGCCCGAGGAGCCGCTGCAGCCCGTGCCGATGGGCACGGTGCACTTGGCGACCGAGGCAGACGTGCAGGCGGCGCTGCGCATGGACAGCTACGTCGGTGGCTCCGCGTCGCGCGGGATCCCGGTCGGCCTGTATCGCGCCGGCGGCACGCAGGCCGCCGTGCATCTCGACGCCGATTTCCTGCTCGGGCCTGAAGCGGCGCACTTGAGCATCTCCGGCGTGAGCGGACTCGCGACCAAGACCAGCGCCGTCGAATGGTTGCTCGGCAGCATCTTCGCGCATTTCCCGTCGTCGAAGGGGCGCGTGGCCGCCGTGTGCTTCAACGTGAAGGGGCCCGACCTCTGCTTCCTCGACCAGCCGCCGTCGTCGCTCTCCGCCGAGGACCGCGCGATGTATGAGACGCTGGGTGTGCCCGCCAAGCCGTTCGAGAAGGTGCACTACTTCGCGCCGTGGTCGGCGAAGGGTGGCCAACTGGCGACGCTGCGCTCCAACGAGGCCTTGCAGCACAACGTCACGCCGCTCACTTGGGGACTGCGCGAGACGCTGCAGTACGCCGAGGTGTTGCTCAACAAGGATGACGTCGACGCCAAGGCCGATGCGTTGATCGACTTCATCAAGGAACGTGTGCTCGACCAGGTGTTCAGCGATGCGGCGCTCGAGCGCGCCCACGAGGTGCGCTCGTTCACGGAGCTGGAACAATGGTTCCGCGAACTGCTCCGTGGGCTCGAGGGCCGCAACTCCGACGTGTGGCGCACCCATCACATCGCGACCATCCGCAAGGTGCGGAACCGGCTCACCAACATCTCCACGCGCTGCAAGGGCCTGGTGACCGACGACGGTATGGTGAGCGACCTCCCATTCGGGAAGCTCGAGGACCGCGCGGTGTACGTGATCGACGTGGCGAACCTCGAGGAAGACGCACAGGACCTCGTGTTCGCGCGCGTGGTCTCGCAGCTGCGCGAACACCTGGAGAAGCGGCAGCTCGGCGTGGAGCAGGTGGTGGTGTTCGTGGACGAGCTCAACAAGTACGCGCCGGCTGACGGACCGGACACCTACGTGCGGAAGATGTTGCTCGACATCGCCGAGCGCGGCCGCTACCTCGGACTCGTGCTGTTCGGGGCGCAACAGTTCCGCTCGCAGGTGCACCGTCGTGTGGTGGGCAACAGCGGCACGTCGCTGTACGGTCGCATGGACCCTGATGAGTTGGCGACACCGGGATACCAGACGCTGGCGCCGGCGACCAAGGCGCGGTTGGCGACGCTGGAGAAGGGGCAACTCATGGTGCGGCATCCGCACTTCGGCCAGCCGATATTCGTGCGTTTCCCCCGTCCTGCGGTGCTCACCGGTCGCGAGGGCGTGGAGCGTTTCCCGCAGGCGGAAGAGATGGCGCTGGACGCCGCGGTGACACGGTCGTTGCGGCGACTGGACGCGACCATCACGCTGGGCTGGGTGCAGGACGCACTGGCGCTGGCGGGCGAGGATGAGGACGGCATCCTTCGGGCGCGGAACCGAACGCTGCAGGCACGGCCCGACGACGTGAAGGCGTTCTTCAAGGCGCAGCTCAAGAAGCGCGCGACGCCCGAGGTCGCGGCGCGGCGCGGGCCAACACCGTTGCGGGTACCGGCGAGCGACGACCCGTACGGCTGAGGCTAGATTTCACCTCGCGTGCGCCTCGTCCACCTCTCTGACCTCCATCTCGGCTTCCGCCAGTTCCAGCGGCAGACGCCGGCGGGTATCAACCAGCGCGAAGCCGACGTCGCGCAGGCGTTCTCGCGCGCGGTGGACAAGCTCATCGAGCTCGCGCCCGATGTGATCCTCGTCGGCGGCGACGTGTTCCACACGGTACGGCCCACCAACACGGCGATCCTGCATGCGTTCCGGCAGTTCGCCCGGCTCGTGGATTCGCTCCCGAACTCGCATGTGATCGTCGTCGCGGGCAATCACGACATGCCGCGCTCCACCGAGACGATCTGCATCCTGCGATTGTTCGAACAGGGCTTCACGTCGCGCATCACCGAGGGCGCCGTCACATCGCACAGCGATGGCGTGGACGCGCCCGTGCTCGACGAGACCACGCGCGCGCTCCCGATCCTGGTCGCCGACCGCGAGGCGCGCCGCTTCACATTCCCGCACCTCGACCTCTCGGTGCTCGCAGTGCCCGACCTGCCGCCCGGCACGGTGGAGCTGACGCCCGATCCGACCTCCCGCTACAACGTGTTGCTCATGCACGGCGAGGTGCAGGGCGCGCTGCCGCATGCCGACAACGCCGATCGTGCGGCGATGCAGATCCCGCTGGAGGAAGTCGCGCGGCCAGGCTGGGACTACGTGGCACTCGGCCACTACCACGTCTACAAGCGCATCGCCGATCACGTGTACTACTCGGGCTCGCTGGAGTACACGAGTACCAACCCTTGGGGTGAACTCGCCGAACAACGCGAAGCGAAGTTGCCGGGCAAGGGGATGATCGAACGCGATCTCGCGACGGGGAAGCAGACGTTCCATCCGCTCCCGCCGTCGCGCGCGGTGATCGACCTGCCGCCGATCGAAGGTCGTGGCATGTCCGCCGCCGACCTCGACGCGGCGATCCAGCATGCCGTGGCACGCATCAGCGGCGGCATCGACGGAAAGGTCGTGCGATTGGTCGCGCGCAACGTGCCGCGGCACATCGCACGAGAGCTCGACCACAAAGCGCTGCGCGAGCTGCAGAAGCGTGCACTGCATTTCCATCTGGACATGCGGCGTCCGGAGATGGTGCGCCGCCAGTCGTCGGGGTCGCCGGGGCGCCGCCCCTCACTCGCCGAGACGTTGCGTGACGCATTGCAGGCGCGCAACATGACCGCCGGCGTGGAGCGAGAGGCGCTCGTCACGCTCGGGCTACGCTACCTCGAGGAAGCCGAACTCGCGGAGCCGTCGCGTGAGCCGCCCGGGAGCGACGCATGAGGCTCGCGCGACTGAAGCTCCTCAACTTCCGGCAGCACGCCGAGACCGAGATCGAGTTCGATTTCGGTCTCACCGGGATCATCGGGCCCAACGGCGCGGGAAAGTCGACCATCCTCGAGGCGATCGCGTGGGCACTCTACGGCGGTAACACCGCCCGTGGCGGCAACGAATCGCTGCGCTTCCATCGCGCCGGGCCGCGCGCGCCGGTGCGGGTGGAGCTCGACTTCGAACTCGCCGGTCACAAGTACCGCGTGGTGCGTGGGCTCTCCATGGCCGAGCTGTATCTCGACGGCGGAGAGCAGCCGATCGCGAACTCGGTGACGACCGTCGCCGAGATGCTGCAGCGCCGGCTCGGGATGACGCGCACGGAGTTCTTCAACACCTACTTCACCGGCCAGAAGGAACTCGCCGTGATGCAGGCGCTCAGCTCCAGTGAGCGCGCACAGTTCCTTTCCCGCGTGCTGGGCTACGAGCGCCTGCGCATCGCCCAGGAGCTCTGCGCGACGCGTCGGAAGGAGTTGGCGAGCGAGATCACCGGCCTCCGCGCGGGATTGCCCGACCGTGAGGCCATGGAACAGCAGGCGAAGGAGGCGCGCGCGGCACTCGCCGCGACGACGAAGTCGGCGACCGAGGCCGAGCGATTGGAGCGCGAGACGCAGTCCGCGCTCGATTCCATTGCGCCGAAATGGCTCGCGGCCCAGACCGGGCGCGACGAACGCCAGCGACTGGAGACCGAACTCGCCTCGGTCGATGGCGAGTCGTCGGCGCTCGGGCGCTCCGAGGAACGGCTGGCCGTCGATCTCGCGCAGGTGGCGGAGGCGCGCGCGGCCCTTGCGCCGCTGCTGCCCGACATCGCGGCGTTCGAGCGGGTGAGCGCCGAGCTCGAAGTGCAGCGCGCACTCGCCGTGCACGATGGGCGGCGGCGCGCACTCGTGGAGACGAAGGCGGCACTCGAACTCGACGTGCAGACCCTGACGGCGCAGCGCGTGCGACTCGCCGGCGCTCCGGCGCTCGAGGAAGAGGTGATCCTGGAGCTCGAGCGCGGACGCGCGTCGCTCGAGGAAGCCCAGGGCAAGCTGGAGTCGCGGCGGACCGAGTGGGTGCGCGACCGCCAAGAGGTCGACACGCGCTTGCGTGCGCTGCGCGCCCAGTACGCGGAGCTCCGCGACCAGCGGGATCGGTTGCTGCAACTCGGCGAGGAAGGTGCCTGCCCCACGTGTACGCGCCCGCTCGGCGAGCACTTCCGCAACGTGCTCGATGTGCTCGAGCGGCAGATGGAGACCATCGAAGCGGACGGCGCATACTTCAAGTCGCGGCTCGAGCAACTGCAGGCGATGCCCGCCGATGTGGAGCACCTCGACGAGGTGCGCAAGAAGATCCAGGGCGAGGTAGGACTCGCCGAGCGCAAGCTGGCGAAGGTGCAGTCGGAGGTGGCGCAGCTCTCGCTGGTGGAGCGCGAGCTGCTGGCCAAAGACACGCGACTGATGGCGACGACCACCGAACTCGCCACCATCCCCGGCGGGTACGACGAACCCCGGCATCGGCGGCTCGAGGCCGAACGCGAGCGGTTGGCCGAGTCGAGCACGCAGGCGAACCGGTATTCCACGCGCGTCGAGCGCGAACCGGCCTTGCTGCGTGAGCAGGAGACGTTGCGTCGCCAGCGCGCGACGCTCGACGAGCGTCGGCGCGCGGTGACGGAGCGGCTGGGTGAGCTACGGTTCCCGGAGTCGGAGTACTCGGAGCTCCGTCGCCTGCACGACGAGGTCGCTGCGGCGTATGCCGAGGCGGCGCGGGCGGCGGCCGGTGCCCGCGCCGCACGCGAACTCGCCGACGCCGGTGCGAAGCGCGCGGCGGAGGCCCGAGCCGAGTACGACCGCCTGGCGTCGCGGGTGGAGGCCCTGGAGAAGGACCGTCGCCTGCACGAGGAGTTGCATCGCGCATACTCCGACCTGCGCACGGACCTCAACTTCCAGCTGCGGCCCGAAGTATCGGAGATCGCGTCGAACTTCCTCACCGAACTCACGGACGCGCGCTACACGGAGCTCGAACTCGACGACAAGTACCGTCTGCTCGTCCTCGAGGAAGGGGTGCCGAAGCCGGTGATCTCCGGCGGAGAGGAGGACATCGCGAACCTCGTGCTGCGGCTCGCGATCTCGCAGATGATCGCCGACCGTGCGGGGCAGGCCTTCTCGTTGCTGGTGCTCGACGAGGTGTTCGGCTCGCTCGACGATGTGCGGCGACAGAACGTGCTGGCCCTGCTGCGTGGCTTGCACGATCGCTTCGAGCAGGTCATCGTCATCACACACATCGAGGGCGTGCGCGACGGACTCGACCGGGTGATCTCGGTGGGCTTCGACGAGCGCACGGGGGCGGCGGTGGTCACTCGCGGAGAGACCGACATGGTAGCGGTGGGCGCATGAGCGACGTCGCAACCCGACTCTCCGGGCCGTTCCCGATCCGGCTCGACGACCTCGGTGCGCTCAATGCGCTGTTCAGCGATTCGTTCAGCGAGCGGTACCGCCGCGACGGGATGGTCGGTGTGCGCGTGCCGCCTCTCAATCCGGCCATCTGGCGCTTCGCCATCGAAGGGGCCGCCGACGGTGCGATGCTCTGGCGTGATGGACTCGGCCGGATCGCGGCGTTCAACATCGCGCACGCGTCGGGCAGCGAGGGATGGATGGGGCCGCTCGCGGTGCGTGATGAGTTCCAGGGTCGCGGACTCGGGCGCAGTGTCGTGCGCGCAGCGATCGAACATCTGCGCGGAGCCGGTTGTCGCGTGATCGGCCTTGAGACGATGCCGCGCACGATGGACAACATCGGGTTCTACGCGTCGCAGGGGTTCGCGCCGGGCCATCTGACGCTCACGGTGAGCATCGAGGCGACACCGCTCACCGACGTGCGACCGCCGCTGCTCTCCCACCACGGCAACGCGGACCGCGCGGCGGTCGTCGCGGAGTGCAATGCGCTGGCCGCCAGTGTGCGACCGGGACTCGACTTCACGCGCGAGATCGGCCTCACGCTCAAACACGGACTCGGCGACTGTCTGTTGTTACGCGATGATGCCGGGCTGCTCGAGGGCTTCGCGCTCTTCCACGATGTGCCGCTCGTGGAGGGCCGGAGTCGCGAGGAGATCCGCGTGCTGAAGCTCGGCCTGGTGGAGCAGTCCTACATGCCGCGCATGGCCGAGGCGCTGCAAGCGCAGGCGCGGCGCAGCGGGACACTCCGCTGTGCGATCCGTGTCCAGGGGGAGTACGAGGTCGCGTTCCGTTCGCTCATCGCGCGGGGCGCACGCGTGCGGTGGAGCGATCTCCGAATGACGCTGGTGGGCTTCACTGATGCGAAGCCGGTGCGCGGGATGGTACTCTCGAACTGGGAGATATGAGAGGCAGATGGTGGCGGGTGGATGGCGGAGGGCAGCACCACACCACTCGCATCCGGCTCACCCCTTCGAACTGGCCTTTCGCATGCGCTCCGAGCGCTTGATCGCGCCAAAGACGAGGAAGAACACGCCCAAGGTCAGCAAACCATGGATGAAGCCGGGCGCCTGGAACACGTAGTGGCCGAGGGCCCACAGCACCAGCATCGCGAGTCCGGCGAGTGACAGGATATCCATCGTGGGGGTATGATCGTCAAAGAGGTGAGAAGCGTGTTGACCTTCAAGTTTCCGCGTCCTACATTCGATACTAGTTATGGCAAGAAGTCGGGACGGAGAGAAATCTACTTTTTGAGCCGATAAGTCCTCCGAGGCGGATCCAACATCTCTATCGACGCCATGCCCGGATGCCGGGAAGGCGGAAGTGGGGTGAGGACCTTAGCGTTCGACAGGGCTTCAAAAAACCTCTCTCTGCTCCCAACGCATCCCGAAGCCCCGTCCCCTGGGACGGGGCTTCGGCTTTCCTGGACGTCCGGAGGTCCCTCGCGGAACCTCGGTGCCCGCTGCAGGCTTAATGTAAGCCCGAGCGGGCAGCTCCTGCCCGCCGGCTCCCAACAGTCCGATCCATGACCATCGTCTCGATCACCCGGCTCGTCCGGTTCAACGCTGCACACCGCGTCTATAACCCGTCCCTCAGCGATGAGGAGAACCAACGTCTGTTCGGGAAATGCAACAACCCGAACTGGCACGGTCACAACTACATGATGGAAGTCACGGTCGAAGGCGAGGTCGAAGCGAAGACCGGCTTCGTCGTGAACCTCGCCGACATCAAGAAGATCGTCGAGCGGGAGATCGTCGATGTGATCGACCACAAGAACCTGAACCTCGACGTCCCCTTCATGTCGGGAACTATCCCGAGCACTGAGAACCTTGTCTTGGCGTGCTGGCGCATCCTCGCGCCGGCCATCGCGCCTGCGCGACTATCCAAGCTCAAGCTCTGGGAGACGGAGAACCAGTATGTCGAGTATGACGGCCGCTGAGGCGGCACATCACATGACCAAGCCGATCTCGGGGTCCGACCAGTTCGAAGCGTCTCCGCCGATGGGCGCGGAGCGTATGCTCGAGTTCGAGAACATCATCCGGCGCGAGCTGGAGCTCATCGGCGAGGACCCGTCGCGCGAGGGCTTGCTCAAGACTCCGGAGCGCGTCGCCAAGTCGATGAGTTGGCTCACCCGCGGCTACGGCATGTCGGTGGCCGACGTCGTCGGGGACGCGGTCTTCGAGGAGAACCACCACTCCATGGTGATGGTGCGCGACATCGAGCTCTACTCGATGTGCGAGCATCACATGCTGCCGTTCTTCGGGCGGGCGCACATCGCGTACATCCCCAAGGGCCGCATCGTCGGCTTGAGCAAGTTGCCACGCATCATCGAGATCTTCGCGCGGCGCCTGCAGGTGCAGGAGCGGCTCACGGAGCAGGTGGCCGAGGCGATCGAGGAGGTGCTGCAGCCCGCTGGTGTGGGCGTGGTGATCGAGTGCGAGCACCTCTGCATGATGATGCGTGGCGTGGAGAAGCAGGCGTCGCGGACCATCACTTCGGCGCTGCGCGGGTCGTTCCGAGACGATGCGATGACGCGGAACGAGTTCCTGCGGCTTGCGTACGGCTCCACCGCACAACGCTGAGTCCGTGATGACGCACGCGCTCGCCGGTCGCACGGCCCTGGTCACCGGGGGCTCTCGTGGGATCGGCGCGGCGACGGCGCGCGCGCTGGCTGCTGCGGGCGCGCGCGTGGTGCTGGTGGCTCGTGGCGCGGAGGCGTTGGAGCGCCTGGCGAGCGAAATCGGGCACGCCGCGATCGCGATTCCGGCCGATCTCTCGCGCCCCGATGAGTGTGCCCGCGTGGTTCAAGCGACCCGGCTCGCGCTGGGCGGGGATCCGGACGTCGTCGTTCATGCCGCTGGGAGTTTCCCCCTCGCGCCGATCGAGGCCACGGATGAGATCGAACTCGATCGTGCCCTGCAGCTGAACATCGCGGCTCCGCTACGGCTCACACGCTCGTTCGTCACGGGCATGCGCGCGCGCGGAAGCGGACACGTGGTGACGATCGGCTCGGTGGCGGATCGCGCGGTGTTCCCGGCCAACGCCACATACGCGGCGAGCAAGCACGCCGTGCGCGCAGTGCACGAGACGCTGCGCGCCGAGACGCGCGGCAGCGGGGTGCGCGCGTCGCTCATCTCGCCGTCGGCGACGGACACCGCCATCTGGGACGCGCACGACCCGGACGCATCGCCGCACCTGCCGTCGCGCGAGGAGATGCTGCATGCCGCTGATGTGGCCGAGGCCGTGCTCTGGGCGGTGACGCGGCCGGCGCACGTGGACATCGAGGAACTGCGGATCGCCCGTAGCTAGCGCCGCTGGTGCCGCCGGTACCTTACGGGAGCGCACTCGCGGGCCCCTCGTCAGCAAACCCACCGCCGCCACGCGTTGTCCAATCCTAGGTCGGTTCAGACATCTCCACGCCCGGGACGCACGATGCACCTCTATCGCATTTCACGGCTCGCCCTCACGACACTTCTGGCGGTCACGGCGCTGCCGGCGTTGCCGGCGTTGCCGGCGCGGCTGACCGCGCAGTCCGCGCAGGACTCCGACCGGACCACAGCGGCCGCGTGGCGGGGCGCCATCGTGCGCCTCGAGCCGAAGACCGCCGAGGCCTGGCAGAACGCGGCCGTCGCCGATGTCGCGTTCATCGAGAAGGCGTTGCGCGAGAATAGCCCTATCGGGTTGGTGGACGCGTCGGCCCCCATCGCGCGGAACCTCGATCGGGCCTCGGCCCGGGCGCGCGAGCGCGCGCCGCGTGTGCGCACCAAGGGCGGGTACTATGCGACCCTCACCGCGTTCGGCAACGGGCTCGGCGATCCGCACGCTGCGTTGTACTTCTATCGCAACTGGAACATCGGACTCGCCTTCCCCGACGCGTGGTGGGCGGGGATCCGCGTCCGCATGCTCGATTCGGCGGCGATCGTCCACTACGTCGCGCCGGTCGACTCCGCTCAGTGGCGCGTCGGAGACCGGTTGGTCAGCTGTGATGGGACGGCGCTCGACGAGCTCGTCGCGCGCAATGTGCTTCCGTTCGCGGAGGCCGCCGCCGAGGACACGCCAGATCTTCGGCGGCAGTCGGTCCCACGTCTGTTCGTGGACCTGGAGAATCCGTTCATCACGCGTCCGACGGTCTGCCAGCGCTTGCGGGGGGGCGAGCGGGCCGACGTGCCGCTCGCGTGGCGCCCCCGCACCGACGAGGATGTGCGGGCGTTCACGGCAGCGCCGTCGGCGGCATCGCCCGCCGCGTCCGGGCCCGTCACTACGATCGCGGCGTTCACGCTCACCTGGCCAGCACCCGATGTCGCGTGGATCCGCCTCCCGAGTTTCGGCGGCGACTCCGGCACTACGGCGCAGATCGTCCTCCTTGCCGATACGCTGCGTGCCTCGTCCAAGCGCCTGCGCGCCGCGCGGCACATCATCCTGGATGTCCGCGGGAACGGCGGAGGCAACTCGTTCAACGGAGTCCGGATCGTGCGAGAGATCTGGACCGAACGGGAACTGCGCCGCCATGGCGCGAAAGAGGAGTCCATCGAGGTCGCGTGGCGGGCGAGTCCCGACAACCTCGCGCACTGGCGACAGTGGATGACGGATCGCGAGCGGCGCGGGTCGGCCGCAGGCGAGGAACTCGCGTTCGGTCGGAGGATCGTCGACGGGATGTCTCGCAGCCTCGCACGCGGGGAGTCGCTGTACGTGGAGCGCGGTCAAGGCATCAACCCGTCGGTCCGGCGTGATGCCCCGCGAAAGAGCGTGTTTCCCGCCGCGGTCTCGCTCCTCAGCGACGGCAGTTGTGCGAGCGCGTGCCTCGACTTCGCCGATCTTCTGCTCTCGATGCCTGGGACGCGGGTCGTCGGGGCGGACACAGGAGGGGACGGTCTGCTGATGGAGATCCGTGTGCTGCCGGTTCCGTCCGGGCTGCTCTCGATCGCCGTGCCGCAGAAGGTGTACGTCAACCGGCGGCGCGGGCATCTGGAACGCTACGCGGCGGATGTCCGCTTCAGTGGTCCGTGGACGGACGAGGCAGTGGTGCGCTGGGTCCGCGACGGCCTGCGCTGAGCCTTGCGCCCTTCGTGCGCGCCGGCACCAACGGTAGCTTACCGATTGCACCCCCGATGTGCACCCCCGATGCGCCGACCGCGAGCGTACGATGTCGCGCCCGGCGCTCGGCCGTCGATGCGGTGTGGGTGAACCAACATCTCCCTGCCTGAATGCGTCTCGATCTCGCTGAACGGCTCCGTTGTCCGCGCGCGCACCCGGCGACGCCACTCGTCGTGGTCGCGACGGCAGTGGACGCACGCGACCTCCGGCGCGGGTTCGCGGGCTGTCCGGTCTGCCAGCTCGAGGCGCGCATCGTCGAGGGGGACGTCGTGTTCTCTGACTCGCCGGAGGCGACGCCCGAGGATGCCGTGCCGAGCGCGTGGCACTCCGC
Organism: Gemmatimonadaceae bacterium; assembly: GCA_046153705.1. Lineage (GTDB taxonomy): Bacteria > Gemmatimonadota > Gemmatimonadetes > Gemmatimonadales > Gemmatimonadaceae > Pseudogemmatithrix. The sequence goes on along the minus strand of JBJXGK010000024.1, from coordinate 11,768 downwards.
CGAAGTGTCGACGCCGGAGCTCGATCGGCTCATCGCCTTGCTGGGACTCGCCGAACCCGGCGGCAGCGTGCTGCTCACCGGGCGCTATGCTCGGTTGGCGACCGATCTCGCGCGCGCAGCTGATGTCGTGGTGATCGTGATGTGGGCGGATCAGCGCCTCCCGGCGGACGAACACGTGGCGTCGGTGCGTGGGCTGCGCACAGCTGTGCCGTTCACCGATGCGACGTTCCGTGGGGCGGCGGTGGATCTCGACGCGACAGGATCGGCCGCGGAGAGCGACGTCACAGCGCTCTCGCTCGACGTGGTGCGCAGCGTCGTGGTGGGCGGTCGTGTCGTCGGGCCCAGCTCGCTCGCGCGACCGGACGGTCTCAAGGAGCTCGCGCGCGACGCCGTCGAGTGGGTGGCCGAACGCCAAGCGATCTCGGCACCGGTCGCGTTACGCCGGCGGTGAATGCCGAACGCCTTGGCGGATGCCAAGGCGTTCGGTCGTTCCCGGTGCGTGCGATGGTGCTAGTCGTCGCCTTCGTAGAGTGCGTCGATCACCGACTTGTACGACTGGTCGATCACGCGCCGCTTCACACTGAGTTTCGGTGTCAGCTCCCCGCGCTCGATCGAGAAGTCGTGCTCCAGGAGCGCGATCTTCTTCGGCGTCTCGAAGCTCGCCAGACCCTCGAACTGGCTGCGGACCTCCTTATCCATCTTCGCGCGCACGGTCGGCATCTCCAGCAGCTGCGAACGCTGGGTCCAGATGATGTTCTTGCTGCCGGCCCACTTCTCGAGGTTGTCCCAATTGGGCACGATGAGGATGACCGGGAACTTCCGCTTGTCGCCGAGCATCACAGCCTGTGAGACGTACTTGTTCAGCTTCACACGATTCTCGATCGGCTGCGGCGCGATGTTCTTGCCGCCCGCGGTCACGATGATGTCCTTCTTACGGTCGGTGATGCGGAGGTATTCGTCCTCCAACACGCCGATATCACCGGTATGGAACCAGCCGTCCGAATCGATGGCTTCGGCGGTGGCGTCGGGGCGGTTGTAGTAGCCCTTCATGACATGTGGGCCACGCGTGAGGATCTCGCCATCCTCGGCGATCTTCACTTCGACGCCGCCCACGACCTTGCCCACCGAACCGATGCGGATGGACCCCTCTCCGCTCACCGCGATCACGGGTGAGGTCTCCGTGAGACCGTAGCCCTCGAGGATGGTGAGGCCTGCCGCGTAGAAGAACTTGTTGATGGACGGCGCCAGCGGCGCGCCACCCGAGACGAAGAAGCGAAGCCGTCCGCCCGTGCGCTCCTTGAGCTTGCTGAACACCAGTTTCTGCGCGAGGCCGTACTGCCACGCGAGGAACGCCCCCGGTTCACGCCCAGCCAGCTTCTCGTTGGCCCAGCGATCGGCGACGTCGCGCGCCCAGCCGAAGATCTTCGCCTTGACCGCACCTCCGGACACCGCGTTCTCGAGCACGCGCGCATACATCTTCTCGAAGAGCCGCGGCACACTCATCGCGTAGTGCGGCCGCACCTCGGAGAGGTTGAACGGCACCGTGTCGATGCTCTCGGCGTACGCGATGCTCACGCCGCTCATGAACCAGAAGTAGTCGCCCGTGCGTTCGAAGATGTGCGAGAGCGGCAGGAAGCTGAGCGCGACCTCGCCTTCGTGGATGGTGAGGCGGTCGCGCGAGGACTGCACGTTGGAGGCGATGTTGTCGTGCGTGAGCATCACGCCCTTGGGCAGGCCGGTGGTGCCCGAGGTGTAGATGAGTGTGGCGAGTTCGTCCGGCTTCACGGTGAGGGCGGCGGCGCGCCACTCGGCTGCTCTGGCGGGGGAGTCGAGTGCCGCGCCCTTCGCCTCGAGCTCGGCCAGCGTCATGTCGGCGCCGATCGGCTTGGGATCGGTGAACGAGATGATGGTGCGCACCGTCTTGAACTGCGCGCGCACCGACGCCGCTTTGCTCGCCTGGTCCGGGGTGGAGACGAACAGAGCCACCGCACCGGAGTCGTTCAGCGGATGCACGATCTGGTCCGCCGGCAAGGTGGGGTAGATCGGCACGTCGGTCATGCCGCCGCAGAGGCAGGCCCAGTCCGTCAGCGCCCATTCGGGACGGTTCTCCGACATCAGTCCCACGCGGTCACCGCGCTGCACACCCATCGCGGTGAGGCCGAGCGAGATCCGCCGCGCGCGTTCGAGTGCGGTTGCGTGCGAGATCGGTGTGTACTTGCCGTCCTTCTTGTACTGGTACGCCTGGGGCGAGTTGAATCGCTCGAGCGTCTTGAAGAAGATCGCCGAGAGCGTCGTCGGCGCGGGGCGGGGACCACCAGAGACGTGATTCACTTGCGACCCGGGGGTGGGATGGTCAGGGCGACGGGGGACGGATGAACAAACGGTACCGCAACGGGCTACCGGGCACCGGGGTGCCGTGCAATCGCACATCGGCGACGAGATCGAAGCTATCGGTCAACACGGTCACTCGATTCGCGAACACTCGCAGCCGACGGGTCGACGTTCCATCCGTCGCTGTGGTATCCAGCTGGCCGCGCCGTCCGGCCGCACTCTGCAGCGCGACAAGAAGCGTGTCGGTCAGACCGAGAGTATCACCATTGTAGACGACCCGCCAGCGGACGATCCAGCCGGCAACGTTCGGGCTCACTCCAACGGTGTCCCGGCTGCGCACGGCCAGCTTGAACTCCCCGAAGTTGGCCGAGACGTCGGGCACCGCGTACACGAGTGTGTCGATCGCGTCGCCGGAGATGAACGTCGTGTCGGGGCGTCGAGTCACGCGCACCGTGCGGGCCGCGCTTTGCAGGCCGCTGAGCGACGCGACCAGGCGCACCGTGCCATCGCGCCGCGTCACGCGCAGTACGTCGTTCGAGTCGATCGCGGCGCCGGTGTCGGTGGTGAAGAACGTGAAATCGGCATCGTCGATCACCTGGCCCGCGCCATCGAACGCGAGCGCCCGCAGCGGACGCACCACGCCGATCGAGTCGCGCATGGAATCACCGGCGAGCAGCGCCGGGTACGGGATGCTGTCGAACTCGATGACGGCGAGTTCTCCGCTGCCGCCGAGGTCGTTGCAGGCGGAGAGCCCGGCACCGAGCGACGCGAGCGCGACGACGAACGGTGCGACGAGTCGACGCACTCGCGGCGGAACGCGCCGCCTTCGGGTCGACCACCACCGCACGCTCACAGCCCCAGTCTTTCGGCGAGGCGCGTCGCGAGGTTCACGTAGGCCTGCGACGCTGCATCGGCGGGCGCACGCACCACGGCGGGTTGTCCGGCCGCGAAGGCCTCCGCCACCGCATGGCTCCGCGGCACGACGATGTCGAGCATGAGGTGCGCGGGCACCTTCTCGCGGATGTACGCTGCGGTGGTCTCGCAGGCCGGATTCCCCGACTCGTACATCGTCAGCAGGATCCCGTCGAAGGTCAGACGCTCATGTTGGGTCACGATGTCCTGTACCCCGCGGAGGATCTGGGGTGTAGTCTGCAGCGCCAGGGGCTCGGCTTGCAGCGGGATCAGGACGCGGTCGGAGGCGGCGAGCGTCCCGCGAGTCACGGGGCCCAGGCCAGGCGGCGTGTCGACCACGACGATGTCGCAGCGTTCACTCGCCGAGGCGAGCATGCGCGCGAGGATGTCGCTCGACGCGATCTGTTCCTGATAGCGCGTGTGATCGACCGCATCCGTGACCGAGCCGGCGAGCATCACGCGCAACCACGGGAGCGTGGTGGGCAGCAGCACGTCGCGCAACGAGCGTTCGCCCGAGAGGTGGTCGGCGAAGCCGTAGGTGGGATGTCCGCGCCGCAGGCCGGCGCCGAAGCGCACCGAGCCCTGCGGATCGACGTCCACGAGGAGTGTCTTGAGTCCTCGGCGCGCGAAGGCGGCGGCGAGGTTCACGGCGGTGGTCGTCTTGCCGACGCCACCCTTCTGACTCACGATCGAGAGGACAGTCCCCACGTCACTCCCCCGCGGAAGGCGCGGCTCCGTCAGGAGCACGCAGGTGGTCGAGTGTGGACTGCGCGTGCGCGACCCAGCGCGCGGCGTCCGGTCCTTCAGGCGGATGGGCGAGGAATGCGCTGAGATGCTTCACGGCGCCGGAGGAGTCACCGCGTTTCACGAGCAGGAATGCGAGCCCGTAATGCGCGCCGGAGAGCGTGGGATCGAGTTCGAGCGCTTTGCGATACGCTCGTACCGCTTCTTCCACGCGCCCGATCTTGGTGAGCGCGATCGCCATGTTCTGCAGGATCTTGAGATCGTCCGGCCGCTCGCGCAGGGCCAGTCGATAACTGGTCACCGCAGCGTCGAAATCACCCTGACGCTCCAGCACCAGCGCCTCGTTGAGATAGTCGAGGCGCTGCCGGTTCTGTGCGGATTCGGTGCGGCCGCCGAAGAGGCGGTCCCAAAAGGACATAGCGTGGGGTGGCGGTCGGGTATCCCGCACAAGCTATAGATGGCGGGGGGGGCCAGCAACCGCGATTCCCTCGGCTTGCGCGGGGGTCTAGCTTGCGGTTGTCTCTTGGACCTCCCGGAGGTCACTCGTGCCGCCACGTTCCAAGCAGCCCGCCGCCAACAAGTCGCCGTCGAAGCCCGCCGCGAAGCCTGCCGCGAAGCCTGCCGCGAAGGCGGCCGCGAAGCCCACTGGCAAAGCGGTCGCCAAGGCCCCCGCGAGGGTCGTACCCAGCGCGGCAGTCCCGGTACCCAAGCCGAAGCCGGGCATCCTGCCGTTTCCCGTGCGCGACACCATGCACGTCGACTGGCCGCTCTTCGGGGAGCTCTCCCGCGCGCTCGCCCTCAAGGTCTCCCGCGATTTCGACCCCGACATGGTGGTCGGCGTCGCGACGGCGGGGGTCGTGCCCGGCGCGGTGGTCGCGGCGATGCTCGACCGGCCGTTCCACTCGATCATCGTGAGCCGCCGGTACCGGGCCGACGTGGTGCGGGAGACGCCTGCCGTCCTTTCCGCCGCCCCTGGGGACGTGCTCAAGAAGCGCGTGCTGATCGTCGATGAGACCTGTAACAACGGTGATACGATGCGACTCGCGAAGGCGGCGATCGTGAACGCGGGCGCGAAAGAAGTGCGCACCGCGGTGAGCTTCAAGACCGGTCCGTATCAGCCGGACTGGTACGCACTCGAGACCGAGAGCACGATCGTGCTGCCGTGGGACCGCGAGACGATCGTCGAGGGCGACCTCGTCCCCAATCCCAAGTACGGGCCGGGCGGCGGATACTGATACCCGATCAGCGTGTGCTGCTGCGGCGCCGGGCGTTGAGCGACCAGTCGTATTCGGTGTCGGACCAGGAGAAATCGCCTGAACGCAGCAGGGCGGCGGCCGCGGGATCGCTCACATAGGGTGCGAGGAAGTTGCCGACGCCCTTCAGCGTGCCGCCGAAGTCCTCGCGGTACCACGTGAAGATCGGTGAACCGTACACGGTCTTGGTCGCGACATCGACGCGGTTCTTCTCTGGTTGTGCGACGAAGCGGCGGACCTGATCGCTCAGCTGCGCATCGAGTCGTTCGGCGACATACGCCTCGCTCCGGAGCGGCGGGCAGCCGATCGCCGCGCAGACCAACGCGACGTGGATTCGGGGTTCGCCGAACTCCACCCGGATGATCTTGTGCTCGACGTCGTCGAGCGAGAGGACCCGCCCTCCGGCCTTCACCACAGGTTCGGCCCACGGACTCTTGGTGGGGATACCGAAGACCTTGTTGATGTTGCGGATCGATTTCCGTTCGTTGCGCTGATTGATGAGTGCGATGGTGTACGCGTTGTACACGTTCATCCAGTAGGCGAGCCGTTCATCGCGCGAGAGCGTGCGTGGGTCGGTACGGTCGAGGAGCGCGAGGTACGCGGGGAAACGCGCGTCCTTCGAGAACGCGTCGTAGTCCACCATGCCGTCGGTCACGTGCGCGGCGAGCAGCGCGGTCCAGCTGGAGTGATCGACGGTGGCGCGAGCCGCCGTGTTCGCCGCGGTCTGCGCCCCCACCGTTGCAGCAGGAAGGAGAAAGACGACTGCGGCGAGGGACGCTGCGCGCCGCGCGGAAAGTCGCTTGATCACCGTCGGGACGAACGACAGTGCCAGCAGCAACGCACTCGCGATCGCGAGCTGCGTGAACGCGGCGCCGCGCGCGCCGTCCACGCCGGCGAGCAGCGCATCGGCGAAATAGGTGTAGATGGCGGTGCCAGGGATGATGCCAAGGGCGGTCGAGGCCACGTACGGTCCAAGTCGGACGCCGGCGAGCCCTGCGCCGAAGTTGAGCGCGTTGAACGGCACCACCGGGATGAGCCGCAGGCGGATGAGAGCGCCGAACGCCTGGTCGCCGCCGAGGGCATTCAGCGCCGACGCATGTTTACCCAGCAACCCACGCACGGCGTCAGCGCCCAGTGCACGCGCCAGGAGGAACGCGCCCGTGGCACCGAGCGTCGCACCCATCCAGTTCGCGAACGTCCCGCCGACGGCGCCGAAGAGCGCTCCACCGGCGAGCGTGAGCGGGGTGCCAGGCAGGCCGAACGACGCCACGACCGCATACAACAGGATGAACGCGGGTATCGCCCACGACGTCTCGCGCGCCGTCGTCACGAGCGCACGCACACGTTCCGGTGAGGCGAACTCCAACAGCCCGAAGTGGCGCGCGCTCCAGCCGATCACGACGAGCGTGACGACCAGCGCGAACAACTTGCCATACCGGCGCGGCGCGGGCGCGATAGGAGCAGTGGCGGGAACGGCCGTTTCTGTAGGCATGGTTGTGAGTATCGCGAGAAGGTGAACTCTTTCGTTCAGCCCCGTCTTGATATGGCGACCGGGCAGTCAAGGCGACAAGACCGGCCGCGTTCGATTCGTTCCCTCCCTTCCCGCCACGCTGATCCCCGCCATGCCTGCTTCGACGACCTTCGATATCCTCGCCATCGGCGGCGGCACCGCCGGCCTCGTCACCGCCGCGGGTGGTGCGGGACTCGGCGCGCGCGTCGCGCTCATCGAGCAGGACCGCATGGGCGGTGAGTGCCTCTGGAACGGTTGCGTGCCCAGCAAGGCACTCATCGCCGCCGGGAAGACGGCGCACGTCGCGCGAAATGCGCGGAAGTTCGGGGTGGAACTGGCGCCGGTGAAGGTGCACCTCGACGAGGCGCTCGCGCATGTACGCAACGTGCAGGCGCGGATCGCGCCACACGACTCGCCGGAGCGGTTCCGTGGGCTGGGCGTGCACGTGGTGCAGGGACGGGCACGACTGGTCGGTGCCGGTGAGGTGGAGGTCAACGGCACGCGACTCCGCGCCCGCAACATCGTGATCGCGACCGGGACGCGCCCCGCCGTCCCGCCTATTCCCGGGCTCGCCGACGTGCCGTTCCACACGAACGAGACGATCTTCGACATCGAGACCCTGCCGACGACGCTGTTGGTGATCGGTGGTGGTCCCATCGGCACCGAGCTCGCGCAGACCTTCGCGCGACTGGGCTCGACGGTGCACGTGATCGAAGCGCTGCCGACGTTCTTCGCGCGTGAGGATGCGGAGGTCGCCTCGCGCCTGCAGGCCCAGCTCGAGGCGGAGGGGCTCACCTTCCACCTGGGTGCACAGGCCACCAGTGTGCGCCGGGAGGGCTCGGTCACGACGGTGACGCTCAAGAGCGCCGACGGGAGCCAGCGCGAGATCCGCGGCGATGCCTTGTTGGTCGCCGTGGGTCGTCGTGCGAACATCGACGACCTCGGCCTCGAGTCGCTCGGCGTGCGCACCGATCGCGGTGGCATCATCACCGACGCTGCGCTGCGCACCAACGTGGGCGGCATCTTCGCAGCAGGTGATGTGGTGAGTGGCGGGCTCAAGTTCACCCACGTCGCCGACCACATGGCGCGCGGCGTGTTGCGCAACGCGCTGTTCCCGGGTTCGAGCCGACTCGACTACTCGGCCGTGCCGTGGGTGACGTACACCGATCCCGAACTGGCGCGCGTGGGACTCACCGAGGCCGAGGCGATCGAGAAGTACGGCAGCGGCGTCGGGGTATGGCGGCGCGAGATCGGAGCGGTGGATCGTGTCATCGCCGACGGTGGGCCGTCCGGCCTGGTGAAGATCGTCACCGACAAGAGGGGACGTGTGGTGGGCGGGCACATCCTCGGCCCTCACGCCGGCGACATGATCGGCGAGCTCACCATCGCGCTCAAGCACAAGCTGACCGTCGGACAACTCGGCGCGGTGATCCATCCGTATCCGACGACGGCGGAAGCGATCAAGCAGGCGTCGGAGCAGCGGGTCAAGTCAACGTTTAGCGGGTGGAAGAAGGCGTTGGTGCGCCGACTGGTGCGACGTGGGGTAGAATAAGGCACGGTGATCCGGGGGTGCGCGGTCCCTCGAGATCCAACATCACAGCCTTCGGAGAGTTCACAGATGCGCCTCCCACGTCTTGCGATCCTTTTTTCCGCTCTCACGCTTGCGGCGTGCGGTGACGCCACCGGCAACGACGGTCCGGATCCGACGGACCTCGAAGTCCGCGTCGGGAACAACTTCTTCAGCCCCGCCACGCGGTCGATCGACGTCGGCGAGACAGTCACGTGGACGTGGAACATGGGGAGTGTCACTCACAACGTGACATTCACGGGCGGGCCCGCATCACCCAACCAGTCGAGTGGCACGTTCCAACGGACGTTCAGCAGCGCGGGGACGTTCAACTACCAGTGCACCATCCATGGTGCCTCGATGTCGGGCTCGGTCATCGTGAACTGAGGCTGCGATCCGGCGTCGCCAGTGAGACGGCGACGCCGGTCACGAAGATGAGCGGGATGCCGTAGATCGCCCACGGCCACGTGTAGCCGCCTGCTTCGCCGACCACGACGAAGCAGCCCACGCCCCAGACGACGCCGACGATCATGCTCGCCCATGCGCCGGCGTTCGACGCGCGTCGCCAGTGGAATCCGGCGAGCAGTGCGAAGGCGAGCGCCGCCACCGGGATGTTCGCGAGGATCAATCGGTCGAGGATGTCGTCCACGAGGAACGTGGCGCCGAGCCAACTCGTGATGGCGAATCCGGACAGGAGCCAACGTTGGCCGCGCACTGAGCGCAGTAGCACCGACCGTGCACCGGTCGGCTCACCGCCGAGATCGGCGGCGACCATCGCGGCCATCGCACTCCAGACGCCGGCGAGGGTCGTGAATGCCGCTCCGAAGAGCACCGCGAAGCCTGCACCGCGCAGACCGTTCGGTAGCCAGTCGCGGATCATCGTGGGGACGGCCAGTTGGGCGTCGCTGAGGGCGGGAGACTGCACGCGGAGCAGGGCGGCTCCGAGCACAACGACCGCATAGAGCACGAACACCAACGCCGCACTCCATGCGACCGCTCGGAACGCGGTCCGTTCGTTGCGCGCGGCGAAGATCTTCTGTCCGTACCACGGCGCGGCGATGTAGGTGAAACAGGTCAGCACCACCAGCGTCAGGACGAACCGCGTGGGGAGCGCGGGGTGGTTCCACTGTGCGATGGGATCGATGATGAGCTGGTCGGCGGGGAACGCGGTGGCGAGGCCTGCCGCGCCGCCGACACGACCCCAGCCGATGAGCAGCAGGAGCGGAAGCAGCGCGACGGTGACGACGAACGCCACCACGTCGCTCCGCACGACGGCCATGAGCCCTCCAGGCAGTACCGCGGCGAGCACGATCGCGGTCAGCACGCCCCCCAGGAGCGCCGGCGCGGTGCCAGCGGGAGCGAACGGCAGGAAGAGCAGCGTGAGCGATTTCACATACGTCGCGGTGAAGCCGATCATGGCCAACAGGAGCAGCACCGACGCCGTACGCCCGAGCGCGGGCGAGTATCGCTCGCGGAAGAGCTCCGCGACGGACAATCGATCGAAGCGTTTCCAGGCCCGCGCGACCGTGAGCGTGTAGAACGTGAGGCCGATCAGGAACACCGCCGGCAGCACCACCGCCATGGGGCCCGCGGTGTAGCCCACCGCGGCGAAAGCGAGCAGCGTGCTCGTGTTGAACTCGGTCATCACCAGCGTGGCGACGAGCGGGAAGAGACCAAGGTCTCGCGATGCCACGACGTAGTCGGCGGCGGTGGTCGTGCCGCGCCAACTCACGAACGCGATGACGCCGAGGATGACGATGAATCCGAGCAGGTCGAGCACGGCGTATCCGAGCATGGGTGGGAACCAACGGGCCGCGATACGTCTAGTCGCGGGTCGGCGGCGCGCGCAGTTGACTCATGAGACTATACGGAGTGACGATGTTCGGTTCACGGACGCGAGTGCGGAAGGTGTCTGGGGCGGGGTTCGAAGCGGAGGGACGGGGTATCCTCTTCGGCGCTCTTGCGCTGATGGGAGTCGTGTTCCCGCTCCCGTCCGTCGGTGCGCAGTCTGCGGACCTGCGGTTGGTCCGCGTCGAGCGTCAGCAGGCGCCCGCGCCAGACTCTGCGACGACGAGCCTCGCCCCGGCAGTGACCCTCAGCGGCACGGTGCGCAGCCAGCGCGGGCGGCCGGTGGCCGGCGCTGCGGTGCGCGTGTTCGGCGCTGCGGCACGCCTCACCGACACGCCGTTGGCGCAGACCAGCACCGACTCACTCGGTCGGTTCACCGTCAGCGTGCCGAGTGGTGGCGACGTCGTAGTGAGCGTGAGTGCGAACGGCTACGCGCCCACCCGACTGGATGTCGGCGGACTACGCGACGGCGCATCCCGAGCGATCGCGATCGTCCTCACGCCGCTGGCCGCGCTCGATGCGCAGACCATTGTCGCCAACAGCGATCGTCCGCTGCTCAACACCGAGTCCGCGACCACCGGTGGCGCGATCGAGGCCCAGGAGATCGCCGCGCTGCCGACCGACGCGCGCGACCCCATCGCGCTGCTCTACAACGTGCCGGGGGTCACGCAGGCGACGGGCTTCTTCGGCGACGCGCCGCGCCTCTCGTTCAACGGCGGCAACGCGCTCTACTCGCAGTATCTGCTCGACGGTCTCGACAACAACGAGGGCTTCCTCGGCGGTCCCCGCGTCGAGGTGCCGTTGGGGGCGATCGCCCGCATGGATGCGCTCGTGAATACCTACGGCACGCGCTACGGCCGCAGCCCGGACGGCATCGTCGACATCACATCGGCCTCGGGCGGCGACCGCTGGACCGGCGACCTCTTCGCGTACAACCGGCCCGGACGACCGCTCGACGCGCAGAACGTGGTGCCGTTCGGCGCGGCGCGCGAGGCCGTACTGCGTCGGCAGGAAGGCTTCCGTCGCACGCAACTGGGCGGTTCGCTGCGCGGGGCGCTGCGCCCTGACCGCACGTTCCTCGCGACCGCGCTCGAGTACACACGTGAGAACGAGGATCGGATCGGTTCGACCGCGCTGGCGCAGTTCCTCGGGACCGAGACGCGGCAGACGTGGAAGGGCTTCGCGCGACTCGACCATGGCTGGTCGCCGACGCAGACCACCACGCTCCGCGTCGCCGCCAGCCATGTGGACCGCGCCGGCAACGGCTCCGGCGTCGTCACACCGGAAGCGGACATCACCACACGCCGCATCGGCACCCTCAACGCGATCACGCATCGGTCTGCGCTACGCGACTTCCGCGCGTCTAACACGGTGTCGGTGCAGTTCGGCACGTTCCGCTGGTACTTCCCGCCCACACGCAGCGACTTCTCGCAGCCCCAAGTGACCGTGATCACGCCCGCGTTCGCGACGCAGGCGGTGGTGGGGTCGAGCAACTTCATCTTCGACGAGACCGAGCGGCAGTGGCAGTTCCGCGACGTGTTCGAGACCGCGCTCGGGACCAAGCACACGCTGCGTCTCGGCGCGGATGTGGTCGCCTCGCGCT
>JBJXGK010000125.1:0-5306 GCA_046153705.1 Gemmatimonadaceae bacterium | reverse complement strand
ATTCCATCAACCGGAGCACCCTGTGTCCGAATCCGTCTCGCCGCGCCCTGCGGGCGTTGCCCCCGAGAAGTCGGGACTACTCGACGATCTGCTCGATGTGTTCATCGCGCCAACGAAGTTGTTCGCTCGGGACATCAAGGGCCGCTTCTTCGCCGTGATGATGATCGTGTCGATCCTCGTCGCCGTGCTCGGCTTCGTCAATAGAGGCGTGCTCTATACTGCGATGGAGTCGGAATACCTCCGCAGCATGGTGGCGGCGCAAGCGGAGAACCCGCAGCTGACCGAAGAGATGATGCAGCAGGGTAAGGCGATCGCGATCGGCGCGCAGACCTACGGCCTCATCGTCCTGATGCCCATCATCATCTTCTGCATCGGCCTCATGACCTTTCTCGCGTCGAAGATCGTCGGCGCCGACGTGAACTTCGGCGCGGCACTCACCATCGGCGCGTTCGCCTACGCCCCGCGCATCATCGAACAGGTGCTGATCGCCGTCCAAGGGGTCGCCCTTGACGGGGCGAACTTCACCAGCCGGTTCCAGTTCTCGATCGGTGCGGCGAGGTTCCTGGCACCGGACTTCCCGATCGGACTCGCCAGCGTCATCGCCCGCACTGACTTGTTCACCGTGTGGGTCACAGTGCTCATCGGCATCGGTATCGCGAAGATCGGCAAGGTCGAGGCCACCAAGGCCGCGATCGCCGCCGTCATCGTGTGGGTGCTCGGTATGATCCCCGTGGTTCCCGCATTGATGAGTGGGCAGTGAACGACGGCGGGTGACCGTCAGTGCGTACTGACGGTCACTCGCGGTGCCGGCGCAGTGTCATGAGTCCGTCCTCATCGGCGCGCGTCGTATAGATCGCACTCGCGCCGAACCCGACCAGTCCGGTCCCCTGCTCGAGCCGGACCTGATGGCTCACGGCACCAGACGCGTCGATCACATCGTAGAGTGATCCACGCGAACCGGCGGCTTCGAGGCGCCTGACCCACAACTCGCCGGTGGGCCGCGCGATGACGGTTGCCAAGCCCGCGCGGAACGGCGGCTTGGTCGCCGGGAAGTTCGAGAGCGGCGGCTGTGCGATCGCGCGATTGTGCGTGATCAGCCCGCCGTCCGGCAGGCGGACGCTGCTGTTCTGCCGGTCGCGATTCATGAGGCGACGCCGCTCTTCCTCCTCATCCTTATCGGCCTGCGTGATGGGCTTCGGCGTGAACGGGATCGGTGCTCCGCGCTGCAAACGACCATCAGGCCACACGACATCGATCCGGTACGGGGAGTGGCGTGCGACGGCGATCCGTCCGTCCGGAAACACCGCCCACTCGTCGCGTGGAGTGAGCGGGTTGCCGCCTCCACTGACCACCGTAACCTGTCCGTCGCGTGTGGTCGACTTCAGGCCGAGTACACGCACCCAGACGAGCGTGTCGACGCGGTTTGTCCGTCGGTCGATCCGGATGACGGGTGCAGTGTCAGCGGTCGAGAACGTGCCGTCGCCTGCCGGCGGAGGCGGCGCTTCGACATACAGTCGCCCCTCACGATCGGCCCCACGCGCCGGCACCAGGAAGTTCATGCTTCCGCCTTCGGCACGAGAGACCGCCGGACGCCACGTTGTGATCGCTCGGCCGGCGGGGTCCAGCAGCAGATACCGCGAGTTGCCGGAATCGAAGATCAACGTGGAATCCCCGCCGATGCCGAGCGCGCGCAGAGGCGTGACGAATTCGCGCGGACCGGACCCTTCGTTGCTCAGCGCCTGCGACGTCGAGCGATCGAGATCGACCAGATGGATGCGCTGGTCGCGTGCGTCAGCGACGATCAATCGACCGTCGCGCAGTTCGCGCACCGTCCCCGGTGACAGCGCGCTGAACGGCTCGGCGAACGTGACGTCGGGCGCGGGCAGCGGCCGGGGCCCTGTTCGCCCGCTGGCCGACGACGCCGATGCCGCTTGTGCGGCCATCGCGGACGGCAGGGCCGCGAGTCCGACGATCAGTGCGAGCCGATACATGGAGTCCTCGTTGGAGTGATGAGGAAAGCTCGTCGCCGCTGAGTGGTCGGACACCTCTGTCAGCATCCGCGTACAACTCCCGAACACCGTTTGCGCACGCCGCCGATTGTGCGAGACCACGTCGACGGCCGACGTTCCAACCATGTCTACGCGACTCCGGCATTCCGCAGCGGTGCTGCTCCTCGCCTTCTGCTCAATAGGCGCGAGCGCGCTCGGTCGCCCGCTCGCTGCCCAACTCGGCACCACCACCGAGATCATCGCCGGGCGGATCACCGGGCCCGACAGCCTACCGATCGCCGGTGCGACGATCTCGGTGGTCGCGGTCGCCACCGGTGTCACGCGGACCACCACGTCGCGCGGGGATGGCCGCTATACGCTGCTCTTCCGCGACGGTGGCGCACAGTTCCGCGTGACGGTCACCGCGATCGGCATGCGTCCCGCCACGTTCGATCTCGCACGACGCGGCGATGAGGACCGACTGGTCGCCGACGTACGGCTCTCCTCCAACGCGACCACACTCGCGCAAGTCGACGTGCGTGCGCCCAGCGCCCGGCCGGGTTCCGCGCCGGCGTCAACGGCGGGATCCACGGAAGCAGCGGTACCGCAGACGTTCCTCCAGAAGTTCCCTCTCACGCCGGGTGATCTCACTGCGGTCGCCACGCTGCTTCCCGGCGTCGTCGCGGTCGCAGGCGGTGACAGCACGCCAGGCGGGTTCTCCGTCGCCGGCCAACCGGCCAATCAGAACAACGTCACGCTCGACGGAAGCTCGTTCCTCTTCGGCTCGGTGCCGCAGAACTCCGTGCGTTCAGTGCGCGTGGTCACCAATGCGTTCGATCCCGCGCGCGGACAGTTCACCGGCGGCCAGGTCGCGACAACGACACTCGCGGGAACGTCGCGCACGCAGGGAAACGCCAGCATCAACGGGCAACCGGCGGCGCTGCAGTTCCCGACCGTCGCCTCACGCAGCTTCGACCAGCGGTATCATCAGGGCACGCTCGGGTTCGGACTCGGCGGACCGTTGGTACGGGATCGCGCGTACTACTTCACCGCACTCGACGTTGATGCGCGTCAGGATGCGATGGCCTCGCTCCTCGACGCGTCTCCGTCGATCGCGCAGAACCTCGGACTCGCGCCGGACTCGCTTGCGCGGTTCCTGCAGTTCGCGCGCAACAACGGATTGGCCGGCCGCGCCGGCGTCCCCGCGGCACGACAGACGCGGGCGCTCTCCTCGCTGCTCCGACTCGATTGGGACGTCACCGCCACCTCGGCGCTCATGCTCCGCGCGGACTTCCGGCAGTCAGGGCTCAACGCGACGCGGTTCGGCGGACTCGCGCTCCCGTCTGTGCGCGGCGAGGTGGACAGTCGCGGAGGCGGGCTGCTCGTGTCACTCACATCGAGTTTCGGCGCGCTCATCAATGAGCTCCGCGCCTACGCATCCGCGGATCGTCAGCGTCTCGATGCCGCCGCCTCGCTCCCGCTCGGCGTGGTCACGATTGCCTCGACCCTCGAGGACGGCCGTGCAGGTCAGGCGCAACTGCAGTTCGGCGCGAACCCCAGTCTGCCGCGCCGAGTGGAGTCGGATCTCGTCGAAGTCAGCAACGAGCTCTCATGGCTCGTCGGCGGAGGCCATCGCCTCAAGTTCGGCGCCCTGCTCAACGCACAACACCTCGCGATCACCGGCGTGGGGAATCAGGGCGGGACCTATCTCTACAACGGCCTCGCGGATCTGGAGGCGGGGCGGCCAGCGCTCTACGCGCGCGTGCTCGACGGTGATGATCAACGCGCGGGCACCACGTCCGGCGCGGTCTATCTCGCCGATGCGTGGCGCGTGACCCCGTCGTTGCAGATCGTCTATGGCGGACGGATCGAGGGCACGCGGTTGGGCGGTGTGCCGACCGCGAACGACAGCGTGGCGAACGCGTTCGGTCGGCGCACCGACGCGTGGCCCAGTCAGCTGCGCGTCGCACCGCGAGTCGGCTTCACGTATCTGCTCGGCAATGTCGCTGGCATTCCTGCAGGCACCGTGAAGGGTGGCGTCGGTGTGTTCCGCGGCACGGTGCCGACCGGATTGATCGGTGCGGTCGCCAACGGCACCGGGCTCGCGGGCGCGCAGCGCCAAGTCGTCTGCACCGGTGCTACGGTCCAGGCGCCGGATTGGTCCGCCTTCGCGGCGGGCACGGCCGATGCACCAACGGCGTGCAGTGGTGCCGGCCCCTCCATCGTGGCAGCTCGTCCGACCGTGCTCCTGTTCGACCATGACTTCGGCGCACCCGAGGTGCTTCGCGCTTCACTCGGTTACTCGCGACAGTTCAAGTTGCGGTATGCCGTGGCGGCGGAGATCGTGCATGCCCAGGGAACGCGGTCACCGTTCGCGGTCGATCGCAACCTTGGCGCAGCCGCGTTCACTCTCGATGCGGAGCAGGCGCGGCCGGTGTTCAGCCCGTCCGCCGACATCGTGCCAGCGACCGGCGCCGCGACAGGGAATGGCACGCGGCCCCAGAGCGGGTTCGGTCCGGTGCTCTCGATCGGCAGTGCCGCTTCTTCGCGGACCACGCAGTTCACCTTCACGCTGGCGGGCCCGTCGTTCCGGGGCGGCGGGACGTCCGTCTCGTACACCTACAACCGCTCCACCGATGTCTCCAACGGCTTCGGACTCGGCGCCGCGCTCCCGACGACCGCGGGCGATCCCAATCGTGCCGAGTGGGGTACGAGCGACCTCGAGCGTCGGCATCAGATCGTCGGACAGCAGTTCACGACGTTCCCGCGAGGCTTCGAGCTGGGGGTGATCGGTCGATTCATCTCGGGCGCCCCCTACACGCCGATGGTGAACGGCGACGTCAACGCCGACGGCGCCCGCAACGATCGCGCGTTCGTGCCGCGCGCCGACGGCAGTGACGCCCTCGCCACACAGGTCGCGGCTCTCCTCACCGCGACCGACCGGCGCGCGGCGGACTGCCTGCGTGCGCAGGCCGGCCGCATCGCCGCACGTAACGCCTGCCGCACGCCGTGGACGCCGCAGCTCGACCTGCAACTGAACTGGAAGCCGAGGACACGCCGGCTCGACGATCGCCTCATGCTCTCGTTCATCGCGTCCAATACGCTAGCCGGCCTCGATCGGGTGCTGCACGGCAGCGACCTGCATGGCTGGGGCCAGCCGCAGATCCCTGACCGCAACCTGCTCACGGTCACCGGATACAACGCGGCGACGCGGCAGTTCCGGTACAGCGTGAACGAGCGGTTCGGCACACCGATCGGCCGCCGCAATCCGTTCGGCGCGCCGTTCCAGATCTCACTCCGCGGACAGATCACGCTCGG
>JBJXGK010000151.1:0-3665 GCA_046153705.1 Gemmatimonadaceae bacterium | reverse complement strand
ACGTTTCACAGCGGGAGCTCGACGCGGTGGCCGATCGCCTCAATGGCCGACCGCGGCAGACGCTGGGTTTCCAGTGCCCGGCAGAGGCGTACGACAAGGCTGTTGCTTTGATTACCTGATTCTACCGCACACTCGCGGATGACTAGTTGCGTAGGGAGGGTTATGGAAACCGTCGACACACTTGCGTCGGAACTCGGCCTCGGCGCGCTCTTGTCCCGCGTTGACGCCACGTGCGGACCCCACGTGATGATCGAGCACGCGCAACAAGGGGAGTTTCATCACGACCTCGTCCTCCGTGTGCCGTCGCCGCCGCCCACCATTCCCGGCCCATACCTCGTCGTCGCGACCAACTGCAATGGCGGCGTGAAGGAAGTGCTGTGCTTCGACGCCGAGCCGTCGGTCCCGGCCCTGTGGCATCATCGCTGTCCCGACAATCCGGAGTTCGGCGGTTCGCTGCCGCCGATTCGCGCCGTCGCGCGTACGCCGCATTGGTTCGATCCGTGCGACCTCCTGACGCCGGACGCTCGCAGCGAGCTTCGACCAGAGGCGCGTGAGCGTCAGCCCGGCGGCGGATGGCAACCGAAGAGTTGCGGTGCGCCTGCCGCGCGACCGAAGGTTGAACAGCCGGGGACATAGGTAACGCTTCAAACCGGTACATGGATGACACGTGGTGAAGGTGCCCGGTTTTTCCCGGCTGATGTCATCGTTGACTCCGCGCAACACCGAGCCCCGCAGTAGATTCTCCGCAGCCCTCCTGTGGAGCCACCATGCCCGCGTCCGCTGCCCTGCGCCGACTTTCGTGCTCATTCGCCAGCGCCACCGCGCTGCTCGCCCTCCTGTCGCCGACGGCAGTACCGCTTGGCGCACAGACACCCACATTCGAGCAGGTGCTCAGCCTCCGCCAGGTGGGTGCGGCCGCCATCTCCCCTGACGGGCGCCACGTCGCATTCACGCATCGCACCACGGAATGGACCGAGAACCGCTACGACTCTGAGATCTGGCTCGCACGCGATGGCGCGGCGCCCACACAATGGACACGCACGGCCCGCGGCAACTCCGGCACGTTGCGCTGGTCGCCCGATGGCGCTTGGCTCGGCTTCGTGGCTGACCGCGGCGAGAAGGTGCAGGTGTATGTGATCTCACTGAGCGGCGGAGAAGCCTTCAAGGTCACCGCGGCCAAAGAAGGCGTGAATGACTTCCGCTGGTCGCCCGATGGGCGTTGGATCGCCTACGTTGCTACCGAGGGTGAGAGCGCCGCGATGAAGGCGCGCAAGGAGAAGTACGGCGAGTTCGCCGTCGAGGATGCCGACTTCGCTCTGACACACCTGTGGCTGACCCCCGTCGCGCCGAGTGACTGGGCCGCGGGCAAGATTCCAGACGCCACGCCTCTGACCAGCGGCACCGCATTCACAGTCGGCAACTTCGCCTGGAGCCCTGACGCCACGCAGATCGCCTTCGATCACGCGGCCGATCCGCTCGCCAACTCCTGGATCACGCAGGACATCTCCATCCTCACCGTGAGCACGCAGGCGCTTCGGCCGCTGGTGCGCCAGCGCGGCAGTGACGGCAATCCGGTGTGGTCACCGGACGGGCGGCACATCCTGTACAACTCCGCGGCCGGCGACACGACGGCCAACTACTATAAGAACGGCCACCTCCTGCGCGTCCCCGCGAGCGGCGGCGCGGCAACGCGCCTTGCGGCCGATTTCGACGAACAGATCGGTGGCGTCACCTGGAACACGCGCGGCATCTTCTTCACCGGGCGCGCCAAGACACTCTCGCGGCTCTACCGCATCGACCCCGAGCGCGGCAGCACAGCGGTCGCCATCGATACCCCGATGAACGTGACCGGCGCGTCCTTCTCGGCCGATGGCTCCCGTCTCGTGTTCTTCTCCCAGAGCGCCACAACTCTCAGCGAGGTGTTCGTCTCGTCACTCGCCCCCTTCGCACCGACACGCGTCACCGCAATGAGCGACCAGATCGCCACATGGTCCGTTGGCTCGGCCGACGTGGTGAAGTGGAAGTCGCGTGACGGCGCCGAGATCGAGGGCGTGCTGCACAAGCCCCGCAACTTCGATCCAAGCAAGAAGTATCCTTTGCTCGTTGTCATCCACGGCGGGCCCACCGGCATCGACGTGCCGCAGCCGCTACCCGGCAGCGTGTACCCCATCGCCCAGTGGATCGCGCGCGGTGCACTCGTGCTTCGCCCCAACTATCGCGGGTCGGCGGGATACGGTGAAGCGTTCCGTGCCCTCAACGTCAAGAACCTCGGGGTCGGCGACCTGTGGGACGTGATGAGCGGCGTGGACCACGTCATCGCGCAGGGGATCGTCGATACCAGCCGAATGGGCTCCATGGGCTGGAGCCAAGGCGGCTACATCTCCGCCTTCCTCACCACCAACACCACACGTTTCAAGGCCATCTCGGTCGGCGCGGGCATCAGCAACTGGGTCACGTACTACGTCGCCACCGACATCCATCCCTTCACCAAGCAGTACCTCAAGAACGATCCCTGGCGCGACGCGGCCATCTACGCCAAGACCTCGCCGATGACCAACATCCTCAAGGCGCGCACGCCCACACTCATCCAACACGGCGAGTTCGACCGTCGCGTGCCCATTCAGAACGCCTACGAACTGTTCCAAGGTCTGCAGGACGTCGGTGTGCCCACACAGCTCGTCGTGTACAAGGGTTTCGGCCACGGCATCACGAAACCCAAGGAGACGATGGCGGCGTTGCAGCACAACTGGGACTGGTTCGAGAAGTACCTGTTTGCCACGCCCTGACGTCCGGGCCGTGAGGGTCCCCCTGCCACTCCCTCCACTTGATGCTTGACTCCTGAGCCCCATCGGTCGTCTTCGAGGCGACCAAGGAGCTTAGATGAGGAAGTCCCGGTTCACGACCGAGCAGATCATCGCGATTCTGCAGGAGCACGCCGCCGGCGCGGCCCCCGCCGAGCTGATGCGGCGTCATCACGTCTCGCGCCAGACGTTCTACGCGTGGAAGAAGCGCTACGGCGATTTGCAGGTGAGTGATGCGAAGCGACTGAAGGCGCTCGAAGACGAGAATGCGCGCTTGAAGCGCCTCGTCGCGGATTAAGCCCTCAATCTCCAGATCCTGAAAGACGTATTGGGAAAAGGATCGTGACCACCGGCGAGCGCCGGGCGGTGGTCACCGGAGTGCAGGCGCGGTACCCCGTCAGTGAACGCTATGCCTGCCGCGCGCTGGGCTTCGAGCGCTCGGTGGTGCGCTTCGTGCCGCAGCGGCCGGTCCTCGACGCGCCGCTGCGCGAGAAGCTCGTGAACTACAAGCGCGTCGAGCGGCTCTATCGCCTCGAAGGCCTCGCGGTACGGCGGCGCAAGCGGAAGCGCCTGGCCGTGCCGCGGCCGATTGCGACGGGACCGAATGAGACCTGGAGTCTCGACTTCGTGAGCGATCAACTGCGCAGCGGCCGGCGCTTTCGGTGTCTCACGCTCATCGACAGTTGCACCCGCGAGTGCTTGGCGATCACTGTGGCGTACAGCTTGCCGAGCACCGCCGTGATTGCCGCCCTCGAGGCGGTGATCGCCGGGCGCGATCAGCCTACCCGGTTGTCGCGCGACAATGGCAGTGAGTTTCGCAGTCGCGCGTTTGATGCGTGGGCCGCGGATCGCGGGATTGCGTTG
>JBJXGK010000150.1:0-3380 GCA_046153705.1 Gemmatimonadaceae bacterium | reverse complement strand
GGGTTCCACCACATCACCCTCGTCGCCTCGGACGCCCGCCGCACGCTGGCGTTCTACCACGACGTGCTCGGGCTTCGGCTCGTGAAGCAGACCGTCAACTTCGACGATCCGGGGGCCTACCACCTGTACTTCGGGAACGCGACCGGCGAGCCGGGCACTATCGTGACCTTCTTCGAGTGGTCCGCGGCGCCGCACGGTCGCTATGGCGTTGGCGGCGTGCACCACCTCGCGTTCTCGGTGCCCACGTACGAAGCGCTGCTCAAGTGGAAGCGTCGCTTGAACGACCTCGGTATGCCCGCCAGCGGGCCGATGCCGCGCGGCTACTTCACGTCGCTCTACTTCCGCGACCCCGACGGACAGGTGCTGGAGATCGCCACGGCCGGGCCGGGCTACACGCTCGATGAACCGATCGACGCGCTCGGGCGTGCGGTGATGCAGCAGAAGGACTCGCAGTTGCCCGGTGGGCGCGACGAGGCGGTCATCGCCGCGACGACGCATCCCGAGCCGGTGCCGTCGATCACGCCGGATATGGTCCTCACGGGCCTGCACCACATCACCGGCATGACGGACGACATCGAGCGGGCGAGCGACTTCTATGAGCAGACGCTCGGGCTTCGCTTGGTGAAGAAGACGATCAATCAGGACGATCCCGACACGCCGCATTGGTTCTGGGCGAACTACGAAGGCACCCGCGTGCTGCCCGGCAGCGCGTGGACGCTCTTCGGCTGGTCACCGCGTCACCCCAAGGCGCGTGGTGGCATCGGCCAGACGCATCACGTGGCGTTCCGCGCGAGGGACGCGACGGAACAACTGGCTTGGCGCGACCATCTGCTCTCGATCGGTCTCGATGTTTCGCCGGTGATGGACCGCCAGTACTTCCAGTCGATCTACTTCTCCGCACCCGACGGCCAACTGCTCGAGATCGCCACCGACGGCCCCGGCTTCGGCGTGGACGAACCGGTCGCCACGCTCGGCGAGGCACTCAAGCTCCCGAGTTGGCTCGAGCCGCATCGTGCGGCGATCGAGAGCGAACTCGGTCCATTGAAGTGATCGGTAGATGGCAGAAGGTAGATGGCGGATGGCAGCAACAACGATGACAGAAGGCAGAAAGACCGCAGTGCATCCCGTATCGCAGTTACTCACCACTCACCACTCACCACTCACAGCTATGCTCTGGACTGTAGACTCCACCCACGCCCTCGTCGAGTTCTCCGTGAAGCACATGGCGATCTCCACCGTCAAGGGCCGCTTCAACTCCTTCACCGCCACCGGCGAGACTGACGACGTCGGCACGCCGACCTCCGTCTCCATGGAGATCGACGCGGCGAGCGTGTTCACCAACAACGAGCAGCGCGACGGACACCTCAAGTCACCGGACTTCTTCGACATCGCGAACCACCCGAAGCTCGCGTTCACGTCGACCCGGATCACCGGAAGCGGTGATGATCTCACGATCGTCGGCGACATGACCATCCGCGGCGTGACCAAGTCGATCACGCTCAAGGGCGAGATGTCGCAGACCGTGACCGACCCTTGGGGCAACAAGCGCACGTCGATCGCGGCCACGGGCAAGCTCTCGCGCGAGCAGTTCGGCCTCACGTGGAACATGGCACTGGAGTTCGGCGGGCTGATGGTCTCCGACGAAGTGAAGCTGCACATCGAGGCTGAAGCGGTGGCGATGGCGCCGGTCGCCGCGTAACGGTCGGTCGCAGCCACCAGGCTGGCGGATGCGGGATGTGGGGGTCTATCCCCGCATCCCGCATTTCGCATCACAGCGCCGTCCGCCTTCCGTCGCCCACCGTCTTACCCTATCCTACGCACTCCACCTTTCGGAGTCCGGGATTTGCGGCGTTCTCTCTCTCTCGCTACCGTCAGCGCGCTTGCGCTGAGTGCGTCCGCTTCGGGCCCGCTGGTTGCGCAGGCGACGCCGGTGGCACAGGCGCCGGCGATCCGTGCGCCGCTCGCCAAGCACAACACCAAGGTCGCGCGGCTCGCGATCCGCAATGCGACCATCGTCGATGGCAACGGCACGCCGGCACGCGGCCCTGCCGACATCCTCATCGTGGGCGACACCATCGCTCAGGTGGTGTTCCTCGATCCCGTCGCAGTGGCCGGCGGGCGCGCGCGGCGCCCGCAAGCTGACGCCGAGATCGATGCGACGGGCAAGTTCGTCTTGCCGGGCCTGATCAACGCGCACGCACACCTGCAGTCGGAGCGCGCGGGCCGGCCGCAGCCGTACGACTACACACTCAAGCTCTGGCTCGCGTCCGGCATCACCGCGGTGCGCGAGGTGGGCACGGACAACAACGCACAGTTGCTCGCCGCGCGCGCGGCGGAGAAGACGGGCGGTGCGGTATCGCCGCGCATCTACGCGTACCTGCGTTTTGGCGGAGCTCGCACACCGGCGGCGGCGCGCGAACGTGTGCGCGCACTCAAGGCGCAGGGCGCTGATGGCATCAAGATCGCCGGCCTCGACCGCGACATCCTGCTCGCAATGCTCGACGAAGCCAAAAAGGTCGGGCTCCGCGTCGCCCACCACGTGGGCGTCGAGGAGACGAACGTTTGGGATGATGTCGCTGGTGGCACCACGACCATCGAGCACTGGTACGGTATCCCCGACGCCGCGATCCGCGACAAGCGGCAGCATTTCCCGAGCGACTACAACTACAACGACGAGACCGATCGTTTCCGCTGGGCCGGCAGGTTGTGGCGCGAGGCGGAGCCGGTGTTGCTCGACTCGGTGCTCACCGCGATGGTCAAGGCGAACGTCGCGTGGGTGCCGACGCTCGACATCTATGAAGCGAGCCGCGACCTTCAGCGCGCACAGACGCAGCCCTGGTTCAAGGACTACCTGCATCCGTCGCTCGAAGAGTACTTCAAGCCCGACCCGGCGAATCACGGTTCGTACTTCATCGGCTGGAGCTCCACCGACGAGGTCTACTGGAAGGAGAACTATCGGATCTGGATGAACGCGCTGCGCGGCTTCGAGCAGAAGGGCGGCACCATCGCCTGCGGCGATGACGCGGGCTTCATCTACCAGATGTATGGCTTCGGCCTGATCCGGGAGATGGAGTTGCACGCCGAGGCGGGCTTCCATCCGCTGAAGATCATCGAGCACTGCACCGGCAACGCCGCGAAGGTGATGGGCGAGGAGGGGCGCTTGGGTCGCGTACGTGCTGGCTTCATGGCGGACCTGATCGTGGTCGATGGCAATCCGCTCGAGGACCTCAAGGTCCTGTATCCGACGGGCACGACGAAGATCGTCGACGGCAAGGAAATGCCGACCGGCGGTGTGGAGTGGACGGTGAAGGGGGGGATGCCGTATCACGGGCCGACGCTGCTGGGTGAGGTGAAGGAGATGGTGCGGAAGGCGCGGCAGA
>JBJXGK010000133.1:0-7984 GCA_046153705.1 Gemmatimonadaceae bacterium | reverse complement strand
CATCGGCGCCCGCGCCCACGGAGGCCTTGCCATCCACCACCGACGCGGATCTCGCCGACGTGGTCGGTCAGCGCATCGCCAAACGGGCGCTGGAGATCGCCGCAGCCGGCGGGCACAACCTCTACCTGGTCGGTCCACCCGGGGCCGGGAAGACGATGCTCGCGCGTCGGCTGCCGTCCATACTGCCGCCGCTCGACGACGATGCGTTGCTCGACGTGGTGGCGATCCACTCCGTCGGTGGCATCCTCCCCGCGGGCGCGACGCCATCGCGCACACCGCCGTTCCGCGCCCCGCATCACACGATCTCGCTCGCGGGGCTCATCGGCGGGGGACCCGGGCCGCGCCCCGGCGAAGTCTCGCTCGCCCATCGTGGCGTGCTCTTCCTCGACGAGCTGCTCGAACTTCCACGGTACATCCTCGATGCCATGCGTCAGCCGCTCGAGGATGCACGGGTCGTGATCGCGCGCGCCGCGCACTCGGTGAGTTATCCCGCGCGCTTCCTCCTCGTGGGCGCTGCGAACCCATGCCCATGCGGGTTCGACGGCGATCCCAGCGGACGGTGTCGCTGCTCGGCGGCGGACATTGCGCGCTACCGCGCGCGGCTCTCCGGGCCACTCGCCGACCGCATCGACTTGCACGTCCGCGTGGGCGCCGTGGCGTTGGCGGAGCTTGGTGCCAGCGCGCGCGAAGAGTCGAGTGCGGCCATCGCCGCTAGGGTCCGTGCGGCGCGTGCGCGCCAGCGCGAGCGCTATCGGGATCTCCCGGGCGTGCATGTGAATGCAGACGCGCCAGGCCGATGGTTGCAGGCACACGGACAGCTCGACGCCGACACACGCGAACTCCTTGCCACGGCGGCGGAGAAACTCCGACTCTCGGCGCGGGCGTTCCATCGGGCACTCCGCGTGGCGCGCACGGTGGCCGATCTCGACGGGGAGGCGAGCGTGACGCCCGGAGCCCTCGCCGAAGCACTCATGTTCCGCCCGAGTGAGACGCCGATCGCGACGTAGAACGCGACGTAGAACGCGACCGCTGACGCCACGCCCCCATGCCGTCTAACTTTCGGCATGCTTCCGGCCCACTCCCCTGCGACCGACGCCACACGCGCGAAAGAAGACGCGCTCGTGGCGTGGTGTCGCGCGCAGGGGTCGCTGCTCATCGGGTTCTCGGGTGGCGTCGACTCCGCCTACCTCGCCTGTGTCGCCGTCGAGACCCTCGGTGCCGACGGGGCGCTCGCGGTGATCGGGCGCAGCGCGTCGTATCCGGCCGCGCAGTGGGAGAAGGCGCGGGAGGTCGCCGCACGATTCAACGTGCCCGTGCTCGAGGTCGATACCGACGAACTCAACGACCCACAGTACGCAGCGAATCCGAGCAATCGCTGCTACTTCTGCAAACGCGAACTCTGGTCGCAGCTCGCGCCGGTCGCGGCCGCACACGGCCTCGCGGTGATCGCCGACGGCACGAACGCCGATGATCTCAGCGATCATCGCCCGGGTGCGCAGGCGGCGCGCGAACGCGGTGTTGCGTCGCCACTCGCCGACCTCGGCTTCACCAAGGACGACATCCGCGCACTCTCCGCGCGCCGGGGCATCCCGACCTGGGACCAACCTTCGTCGCCGTGCCTGGCGTCCCGCCTGCCGTATGGCACCGAGGTCACGCCGCATCGCCTGCGCACCGTGGAGCTGGCCGAGTCGGCGCTGCGCGCGCTCGGCGTGACCGGCAACCTCCGCGTGCGCTACTTCGGCGAACGCGCCCGCGTGGAGCTCGACCCCGAACCCTTGGTGTATTGGAGCGCCGGTGACGCCCGCGTGCAGCTGGAGCAGGCCGTGCGCGATGCCGGGTTCGCGGAGGTGGAGATCGATCCGCGTGGATTCCGCTCGGGCGCGCTCAACATCCTCGCTGGAATCACCCCCGGAGGTTCCTGATGTTCGGTTGCATCGGTCGGCTCGGCTGCGCGGCGGTCCTGCTCGTGGTCGGCGCGCTGGGCTGGCAGTTCCGCGACAAGTGGGTACCGCGGGTGAAAGAGGCGGTGACCACCGACGCGCCGGCCGCGACGGAGTCGTGGGCGCCGGTCACGTCGGCCGGACAACAGCGCGCGAAGACCAAGGTGCTTTCGCTCGACAAGGCGAACGGGCCGGCGTACGTGAACGTCGATCCCGCCGATTTCGCGGCGTACATCCTCGGGGCGTCGCTCACGCAGCTGACCGTGGTCGATACCGCGCCCGAAGCGATCGTCGACGGCACCGAGTTGTACATCCGTACGCGGATCAAGCTCTCCGAACTCGGCGGAAAGAAGGCGCTCGGACCCCTCTCGAACATGTTCGGTGACACCGAGCGCCTGGTAGTGGCGGGGCGGATCGAAGCGCTGCGACCGGGACTCGCGCAGTTCCGGCTCACCGAGGTCGCGATCCGCGACCTGAAGGTGCCGGCGGCGGTGGTGAAGAGCCTGGCCAAGCGCTGGGGAATCAAAGACCGCCCCGAAGGCACGGCCGCCGAGGCGTTGCCGTTGCCACTGCCGGCGCACGTGGGCGATGTGCGCCTGGCCAACGGGAAGGTCACGTTGTATCGGGTGACGCCGTGAGCCGTCGCGTCCTCATCGTTGACGATGAGGCAGGGATCCGCGCCGCGCTCGCACAGCTCCTCGAGTACGAGGGCTACGACGTGCGCGCGGTCGCGAGTGGGAAAGAAGGACTGGCGGCGTACGTGCAGTTCGGTCCGCAGCTCACGTTCCTCGATGTGAAGATGGAAGGGATCGACGGGCTCGAGACACTCAAGCGTCTGCGCGCCCACGACCCTGAGGCCGTGGTGGTGATGATCTCCGGCCACGCGACCATTCAGGACGCCGTCGAGGCGACGCACCTCGGCGCCTACGACATCCTCGAGAAGCCGCTCGACACCGATCGCATCCTCGTCACGCTGCGCAACGCCATCGGGCATCTCGCGCTCCGCGAGGAGAACGTCCGACTCCGCGAGAAGATCGAGAAGCACGGCGAGATCGTCGGGCGCTCGACGCCGATCCGCTCGTTGGTGGACCAGATCCAGCGTGTCGCAGCCACCGGGGCGCGGGTGCTCATCACCGGCGAGAACGGCACCGGCAAGGAACTCGTCGCGCGGGCGTTGCACGCACAGTCGACACGCGCGAAGGGACCGTTCATCGAGGTGAACTGTGCGGCGATCCCGTCGGAGTTGATCGAGAGCGAATTGTTCGGCCACATGAAGGGCTCCTTCACCGGGGCGGTGCAGGACCGGCCGGGCAAGTTCGAGCAGGCCGACGGCGGCACGTTGTTCCTCGACGAGATCGGCGACATGTCGTTGGCCGCGCAGGCGAAAGCGTTGCGCGCGCTACAGGAAGGCGAAGTCACGCGCATCGGGGGACAGAAGACCCGGAAGGTCGATGTGCGCGTGATCGCGGCGACGAACAAGCGCTTGGAGGAGGAGATCGCGGCTGGTCGGTTCCGCGAGGACCTCTTCTACAGGCTGAACGTGGTGCCCATCGTGGTGCCGCCGCTGCGCGAGCGGCGTGAGGACATCCCGATGTTGGTGCAGCACTTCATCCAACGCGTGGCGACCGAGGGAGGGATGGGCGCGAAGTCCATCGAGCCCGTCGCGCTGGAGCGCCTGGCGTCGCTCGACTGGCCGGGCAACGTGCGTGAACTGCGCAATTCGGTGGAGCGGCTGCTCATCCTGGCATCGGGGCCGCGGGTGCAGCTCGCCGATGTGGAGCGTCTCGTGGGCAGCCGCAGTGCCGACACGGCGGCGAGCGGCGGGTTCGGCAATCTCGAACAGTTCACCACGTACGAGGAGTTCAAGCTCGCCAGCGAACGGGCGTTCCTCTTGGTGAAGCTGCGCCAGTTCGACTGGAACGTCGCCGAGACGGCGCGGGCGCTGGATATGCCCCGGTCGAATCTCTACAAGAAGATCGAACGTCATGGATTGACGCGCGAGGCCACGTGAGGCCGCGCGCGTCAGGGCGCTCGCCCAGCGCCAGCACCAGGGATCACCACGAGGAGCCGCGATGAGCGACCGCGATTGGGAAGCCGAGCTGAAGAAGATCGACAAACAGATGGAGAAGGTGTCGGACGAGGCGATGTTCCCCACGAAGGGGGCCGCGACGCCGCAGCAGAAGGCGACGATCCAAGGCGTGCAGGCCACGACCACGACGTTCGGTGTGTTCGCCCGGCTCTCGCTCGCCGTCGCGCTCGGCGTGGGCATCATCTTCTGGCCCTACTCGGCGCGCTGTGGGTTCGGGCTTGCGGCGTACCTCGCGTCGGTGAGCGCGCTCATCGTCAGTGGCGTGTGGTCGTCCATCTGGACGTTCCGCCATCGTGCAGCCAAGGCGCACACGCTGTCGCTGCTGATCGTGTTGTGGGGGCTGGTGTTGGCGTCCATCGACGTGCTGCCGCGCACCGGCTACGCGATCCCGTCGGCCGCGCATCCCGCGACCTGGGGCTGCACCGAGTAGGTCTCCCTCGTCCGGGGTCGGCGTCGGTCCCGATAGAGTGCGGGGGCGGTGTCCACTATCTTCAGGGACTATGACCACCTTCAAGAACTTCATCGGCGGCGAGTGGGTCGTCCCGTCGACCGGTGCCTACTTCGACAATGTGAATCCGGCGGACACCACGGACCTCGTGGGCCGCTTCCCCAAGTCCGGCGCGGCCGACGTCGCCAAGGCCGTCGAGTCCGCCAAACGCGGCTTCGAGCGCTGGAAGCGCACCCCGGCCCCGGCGCGCGGCGACATCCTGCGTCGCGCAGGCGACATCCTGATGTCGCGGAAGGAAGAGCTCGCGAATCTCATGACGCGCGAGATGGGCAAACCCCTGGCCGAGACCCGCGGCGATGTGCAGGAAGGCATCGACACCGCGTACTACGCCGCGACCGAGGGTCGTCGCCTGTTCGGGCACACGGTGCCCAGCGAGCTGCGTGCGAAGTGGGCGATGAGCTTCCGCCGGCCGATCGGTGTGGCCGGCATCATCACGCCGTTCAACTTCCCGCTGGCGATCCCGACGTGGAAGATGTTCCCGGCGCTGCTCTGCGGGAACGCGTGTGTGTTCAAGCCCGCCGAGGACGTGCCGCACACGGGGCATGTGTTCGTGGAGATCCTGCTCGAGGCGGGGCTGCCGCCCGAGGTGATCCAGCTCATCCACGGCGACGGCGAGGTGGGGGCCGCGATCGTGAACCATCCCGATGTGCCGCTCGTGTCGTTCACCGGCTCCACGGAGACCGGCAGCAAGGTGGGCGAGACCTGCGGCCGTATGCACAAGCGCCTGTCGCTCGAGATGGGTGGCAAGAACGCGCAGACGGTGCTCGATGACGCGAACCTCGAGCTCGCACTCGATGGTGTCCTCTGGGGCGCGTTCGGCACCACCGGTCAGCGCTGCACGGCGACCAGCCGCTTGATCGTGCAGGATGGTGTGCATGATGCGTTCGTGGCCAAACTCATCGAGCGTGCCAAGGCCCTCAAGCTGGGCGATGGACGGAAGGCGGGCACGGATGTCGGTCCGGTGATCCACGCAGATTCCATCGCGAAGATCGAGCGCTACGTGGAGATCGGTCTCTCCGAGGGCGCGGAGCTCGCGCTCGGCGGGCAGCGCGCGCACGGTGGTGGTCTCGAATCGGGCTTCTTCTTCCAGCCGACGATCTTCACCGGCGTGAAGCCCGGCATGCGCATCGAGCAAGAGGAGATCTTCGGCCCGGTGCTCTCGGTGATCCGCGTGAAGAACGCCGACGAGGCGTTCCGCGTGAACAACGGTGTGAAGTACGGGCTCTCGAGCTCCGTGTACACACAGGACGTGAACATCGCGTTCCGCGCGCTCAACGAACTGGACAATGGCATCACGTACATCAACGCCCCGACCATCGGCGCCGAGGCGCACCTGCCGTTCGGCGGCGTGAAGCAGACCGGCAACGGTCATCGCGAGGGCGGCTGGGAGGTCTACGAGTTCTATTCGGAGACCAAGGTGGGTTATGTCGACTACTCCGGAACCCTGCAGCGCGCGCAGATAGACAACTACTGATGGGGGATGGCGGACGGGCGGCGGGGGGCGGCGGGGTGCCGTCCCCCGCCGCCTTTTTCGCCTTCGCCGCCGTCCACCCTCTGCCTTCCGCCCTCGCGAGCGTGTATATCCATGGTATGGAGCAAGACACCACCTCTCCCGAAGGCGCCGAGCATGGGGCGTCTATAGCTGCGAACCCCGGAGTGGCGGGGCAGGGGGACGCTTCTGTACCTGCGGCGAACACCGAGACCGTGGATGTCGCCGCGCGCGGTTCGCGCTCGACGCGCTTCCTGCGTACGGGTTGGGAGTGGGCCAAGACGGTCTCACTGGCCATCCTGCTCTTCGTGCTCTCCCGTTCGTTCTTGATCGAGCCGTTCAAGATCCCGAGCGGCTCCATGGAAGGGACGCTGCTCGTCGGCGACTTCCTGCTCGTGAACAAGCTGTTGTATGGTGCCGAGGTGCCGTTCTTCAAGACGAAGATGCCGGCGCTGCGTGAGCCGCAGCTCGGTGACGTGGTCGTCTTCCAGTGGCCCCAGGACCCCACGAAGAACTTCGTGAAGCGGCTCGTCGGCATGCCCCGTGACACGATCGAGATGCGGGAGGGTACGCTCTTCCGAAACCGGTCCGAGCAACGGGAGCTGTATGCGTCACATCGTGAGATCGACTTCGATCCCGCCACCGACGACTTCCGCTGGCAGCGCGATTTCCTCGCGCCCGGCGTCGATCCGCGGCGTTATCATCCATCTCGCAACAATTGGGGTCCACTGATCGTCCCTGAAGGTCACTACTTCATGCTCGGCGACAATCGGGACAACTCGTCGGACAGTCGGTATTGGGGGTTCGTGTCCGATTCCCTCGTGCGCGGCAGCCCGATCCTCGTCTACTACAGTTACTCCCCGGACAGCGGTGCGACCTTCGACTGGTTGACTCGCGTCCGATGGCAGCGGCTGGGGGAACTGATCCGCTGAGCTGGCCCCGGGGGAGCTTCCCTCCACTGTGGGTCCGCTGCACATTCCGCCAAGGGTCGGCAGTCACGACCATCGGAGAGGGCACGTGAGACGAGTGGCCGGAGCACCGCACAAGCGTCACCCGGGCGACGAAGGGTCGCTCGATCAGTACCTGCGGGACATCAGTGTCTTTCCGCTGATCTCGCGAGAGGAGGAGGTGCGCCTCGCCGAGCGGATCCGCGAGAACGACCAGGAGGCGCTGGACACGCTCGTGCGCTCCAACCTGCGCTTCGTCGTCTCCGTCGCGAAGAAGTATCAGAACCAGGGCGTGTCGCTCTCCGACCTGATCAATGAGGGTAACCTCGGCCTGATCCGCGCGGCCCACAAGTTCGACGAGACCAAGGGCATCAAGTTCATCTCGTACGCAGTGTGGTGGATCCGTCAGGCGATCCTCCAGGCCCTCGCGGAGCAGAGCCGCATCGTCCGCGTGCCGCTCAACCGTGCTGGGACCATCCACCGGATCGGCAAACGCGCCAACGCCCTGTTGCAGGAACTCGGTCGCGAAGCCACCCACGCGGAGATCGCGGAGGGGATGGAGATCACGGAGGAAGAGGTCGCGAAGACGATGTCGATCTCGCAGACCCACCTTTCGCTCGATGCCCCGATGACGCCGGGCGAGGACAACCGGCTGCTCGATTACCTGCCGGACACGCAGAGTGCGACGCCGGACGAGGAAACGATCGAGAAGGCACTGGTGGAGTCGGTGCACGAGGCCTTGGCAGGGCTCAAGGAGCGTGAATCGAAGATCCTGCGGCTCTATTTCGGTCTCGACGGCTCCGATCCCATGACGCTCGAACAGATCGGCGCGGTGTTGAACATCACGCGCGAGCGCGTGCGTCAGATCAAGGAGAAGGCCCTCTCGCGCCTGCGGCACGTAAGCCGCGCTCGCGCACTGGAGAGCTATTTGGGATAGACGGTGGCGGGTGGATGGCAGATGGCGGACAGAGGGCGTTTC
This sequence comes from Gemmatimonadaceae bacterium, assembly GCA_046153705.1. Classification (GTDB taxonomy): domain Bacteria; phylum Gemmatimonadota; class Gemmatimonadetes; order Gemmatimonadales; family Gemmatimonadaceae; genus Pseudogemmatithrix. The sequence goes on along the minus strand of JBJXGK010000133.1, from coordinate 32 downwards.
AGCGGGCGGGCCCCTCGGGCCCGCCCCCGGTG
>JBJXGK010000121.1:0-6534 GCA_046153705.1 Gemmatimonadaceae bacterium | reverse complement strand
GCGCTCGATCGTCTCCTGCTCGGTCGGGATCCCGCGGGACGCACACAGGTCGGAGTGCAGTTCTCATGGCAGTAGACGGCATCTTCATCACGACCGAGCTCGAGGGTGCGATCGCGGAGCGCATCCATGCCCACCAGCTCGCGTTCGACCCGAAGATGGCGAACCATTTGCCGCCGCACATCACCCTGATCGGCTCGTCGGGCGCCGGCCCCGCGCCGCCGACCACACCCCTCGCGGAACTCAAGGCGCGCATCCTCCCGGTGACTTCGACCACCGCGCCGATCGTCCTGCAGTTCGGACACCCCGAGCGCTTCGTGCAGCGCGAGATCGTCTCGCTTCGCCTCGATCCCCACGGGCCGTTGCGCACGTTGCACGAACGACTGAAGGTGTGCGGACTCCCGTTCCTGGCGAGCCGCTATCCGTTCACGCCGCACGTGACGCTGAACTTGTATCCGACGCTCACGCCCGAGAAGCTGCGCAGGATGCTCGCGGTACGTGAGGACGAGCCGTTCACGGTGCACACGCTCTACGTGTATCACACCAAGGAACCGCAGAAGCCGAAACTGCTCTTCACGGCGCCGCTCGACGGAGCGACGAAGTGAGTGCGCACGGCGGTCACCTGCACGGATCCCACCGCCGCCCCCTCACGTTGCGTCGCCTCGCACTCGGCGCACTCATCGCGCTCGCCATGACCGACTCCGAAGATCTCGACGCGCAGTCAGCCCTCCTGCGCGCGGCCGATGTCGACCGCCTGCCGGCCAAGCCGGCGACCGCACGCATCGCCTACGGCACCGAACCCGAGCAGTTCGGTGACCTGCGGGTGCCCGACGGGCCCGGGCCGTTCCCCGTGGCCGTGGTCGTGCATGGTGGATGCTGGGTGATGCGCTATGCCTCGATCACCAACAGCACCGCGCTCGCGGACGCGTTGCGCGACGCCGGCGTCGCCACATGGAACATCGAGTACCGACGTGCGGACAGTCCGGGCGGCGGGTGGCCGAACACCTTCCTCGACGCTGCTGCCGCGACCGACCATCTGCGCGAAGTCGCCAAGACGTATCCGCTCGATCTCTCGCGGGTGATCACCATCGGACATTCCGCCGGTGGACACCTTGCGATGTGGCTTGCCGGGGCGAAGCGGATCCCGCCCTCCAGCCCGCTGGCGCGCCGAGACCCGCTGCCACTGCGCGGCGTGGTCACCCTCGCCGGCATCGCGGATCTCGCGGACTTCCGCACGTATCAGCAGAACACCTGCGGCGATGTCGTGGACGGTCTCATGGGCGGCGATGCGACGCAGCGCCCCGACCGCTACGCCGCCGGTTCACCCGTCGCCCTGTTCCCGCTCGGCGTGCCGCAGGTGCAGATCGTCGGCACACTCGACCGCGTGATGCCGCAGCGCGCGCGCGAGGCGCACGCGTCAGCGGCGCGCGCGAGTGGGGATCCGTTCGAGCTCATCGTGGTGGATGGCGCCGGGCATCACGAAGTCATGTCGCCGCGCTCGGCGGTGTGGCGGCACATCGAAGCCGCCGTCAAGCGACTGCTCGCACCTCGCTGAGTCGCGGCGACCTGCCAGGCGACGCGTCGATCAGGGGACCGGCGACTCCACGTCCCGCGCGGCGATGCCGCGCATCCATTTGCCGACCGCGCTGTAGTACGTCGCCGAGTCCGCCTTGAACGCGCGGTCGTGTCCGCCGGTGAGCCGCACGAACTCCTTCGGCGCTGGAGCGGCCGCGAACAAGCGCTCGCCGAACTCGAATCCGATCACGTAGTCGTCGGTCGCATGCATGAGCAGCTTGGGCATCGCGATGGAGTCGATACGTTCAATGCTCGCGAATCGCTCCGTGGCGAGGGTCCGGATGGGCATCCACGGATACCGTGACGCACCGACGTCGGGCACCGAGGTGAATGCGCCTTCGAGGATGAGCCCTGCGGCCTCGACGCGCGCGGCGAGATGGGAGGCGATGCCGGAGCCGAGCGAGTGCCCGTAGATCACGATGCGCGACGCCGGGATGCCTCGCGTGCCCACCATCCAATCGTAGACCGCCCGCGCATCGTCGTACACACGCGCTTCGTTCAGCTCACCGTCGTCGCTTGCACCGAAGCCGCGATAGTCGAACGAGACGATGCCCACGCCCTCCGCGAGGAGGGCGCGTGACCACTCCTGACGCAACGGCAGCGAGATGTTGCCCGCATTGCCGTGACAGACGAGCACCCAGAGTCCGAGTGTGTCGTCGCGCGCCGGTGGCGGCACCACCCACGTGACCAGCGCAAGCGAATCCGGCGACTGTACCTTCACCGACTCCACGCGCAGGTCCGCCGCCGGCGCCACCATGGTGCGGCCGCCGTAACTGTCGGGGTGATACACGAAGCTGCGCTCGTTCACCCGCATGTACACGATCGCGCCCACGTAGCCGAGCACGGCGATGAGCAGAGGAACGACGAGGAGCCAACGTCGATTGGACGGTGGCTCCGGGTTGATGCGTGCGTGGAATCCGCTCAAGGCTGCCTTTCAGAGTGAGAGAGGACGATGACTACTTGAGGGCCTTCTGGATCGCGGCCTCGATGTCCTGCGTCCCGCCGACGCCGGCGTAGACCACCGTGCCCGTTCTGTTCACGACGACCACATAACTCGTCGCTGGCACGTCGTACTCGCCCACGGCGTCGCCCTTGCGGTCGTACAGATGCACGAACCCACCCAGATGCTGCGAGGTGTAGCGGCGCACGCGCTCCACAGACTGGTTCGCGCTCACCGCGACGCCGACGAACACGACATTCGTGGCGTGCTTCTTCTGCGCGGCTTCCATGCGCGGTTCGAGTTCCTTGCACACACTGCACCACGTCGCCCAGAACTCGAGGACCGCGACCTTGCCCTTGATGGTCTCGGCGAGCGTCACCGTACGGCCGTCGAGTGTCTCGAGTGCGGCATCGGGGGCCTTGGCGCCCACGTCCACTCCGAGTTGTGCTGCGGCGCCGCGCGGCACGAGGACGCTCGCCGCGAGCATCAGACCCACAAGACCACGCTTCATATCAGCAGTTTTCCCATTTCTACGAGATACCACTCAGCCACACCGAGCATGAGCAGTGCGAACAGGCGTTTGACCCACACCATCCATACCCCAGCGCGCGGCAAACGCGCCAACGTCCCGCTGGAGAGCCCCACGGCGACCAGCAACGCACACATCCCCACCGAGAAGGTGAAGAGATAGATGAAGCCTAGCACCGCGCTGCCCGTCGTGGTGACCCAGGTGAGGATCGCCGCCATCACCGGCGCTCCGCAGGGCGCGGCGACCAGCCCGGACATGGAGCCCATGATGAACGCACCGAGCGCGCGTCCCCCGGTGCCTGCGGTCGCGGCGCGCTGCATGAGCGCACTCGGCAGCCGCACCGGGATCACGTCCAACATGGCGAGGGCGGCGAGCACGAGCACGTTCGCCATGGCGAAGTACAGCCATGGATTGGTGCTGATGGTGCCGAACATCGTCCCCGTGAGCCCGGCGATGAGGCCGAGCACGGAATAGAACGTCGCCAGACCGAGCACGTAGGCGCCGGTGAGCGCGAGTGTGCGCCACTTGGGCGGCGCCTCGGCACCGACGGCCTGTCCGCCCACGATCGCCGCTGTGATGGGGATCATGGGATAGATGCAGGGCGTCAGGCTCGTGAGCACCCCGGCGAAGAAGACGACCGGGAGGGCGGCGAGCGGACTGGAGGAGAGGGTCTCGGCGAGCTGCACTACGGGAGGGGAGTGGGGGGAAGGGAGACGCGGGCTGGCTTCGGGCTCACATCGACTGCGAGGATCGCGAGTGGCACCGCTGCTCGAGTAGCACCCGAGTTACGTACGTGAAGTACCGTTCCGCTGGATGTGGCGTCCACCGCGCGCCGCGCCCCAGAAGAACCGACGAGATGGCCGAGAAGTTCATCCGCGGTGACGTGCTGGCCGGGGCGAACGGCCGGGATCCATGCGCCGGCGCTGTCGGAGAGCACGACCGCCCGCCTATCATGCCGCGCCGGCTCGCTGAGCGTGCGTCGCGGTCCGCTGAGCACGCCGAGGCCGAGCAACGTGTTCCGGACGCCGCGCTCGAAGGCCGCGATCGCCGCAGAGTCCACACGGACGGCGCTGGCCTCGAACACGGTGATGGCCGGCACGCCCGACAGATGGGCCGCGGTCTGCAGGAAGCGCGACTCGGCGAGGGACCGTGGGCCGTCGGCGTCCCAGACCACGCGCGGGGTGCCCCAGATCCTGGCAAGATGGAGCGCGAGGGAGTCGACGCGCGGATCGAGGCCGGGCCGCGCGGCGTAGGCGAACGCGCCGACGGCCTCGTCGCCGTCGGAACCATGCAGGTCCACGAGATAGTCACTCTGCGATACTAAATCACGCATCATCTGTTCTGCCAATCGTTCCGTGGGGTGGCCGTCGGCGCGACCCGGGAACACACGATTGAGATTGAGACTGTCGAGCGGACTGAGCTGCGACAGACCGCTCGTGTAGCCGGCTTCGTTGGCCGTCACGACGATCCGGACCGTGCCTTGCAGGTCGACGGTGGCGAGCGAATCGGCCAGTCGTGCGAGCGCGCGCATGGCGGAAACCTTCCCCCCGTGTACACCCGCGACCAGGGTGACCCGCGGGCCGGGTCGGGTGCCGCCGAACCGGCGCACGGCGAGCGTCGGCGTCGGTTGCGCCGATGCGCGCATTTCCGTCGTGCTGCCGATACTCCCGGAGGTATCCGCCGGGCAGCCGCCCGACAACACGGCGAGCCCGATGACGGCGCCCGTCCGTCCAAGCACTGTCAGCCAGCGCCGAAACAGAAGTGCACGCCCACTCGTCCTTCCCGCATACCCGATCCGGAGCCGTCCCGTGCGTACACCCATCAGTTCAATCTACCCCGCGCTTGCCAGCGCAGTCGCCCACTCCTGGAAGCCGCTCGCAGTGGTCCTGCTTGGGATTGCGGTCCTGAAGTAGGGCGGCAAGTACCCGGCGACGCTCCAAGTCGCCGCGCGGGGCACTAAGTTTGGGGGATGTGAGAGGTGGCGATTCGTCGTGCCTCTCACGTTTCACATCTCCCACCTCCGATCTCGATCCGTGGCCCCACAGTTCATCTATGTGATGAAGGCGCTCAAGAAGGTGATCCCACCTTCGCGCATCATCCTCGACGACATCTGGCTTTCGTTCTACCCCGGCGCCAAGATCGGCGTCCTCGGCCCCAACGGGGCCGGCAAGTCGTCGCTGCTGAAGATCATGGCCGGCGTCGACACCGACTTCCAAGGCGAAGCCTGGGCCCACAAGGGCACCCGCGTCGGATATCTCCCACAGGAGCCGCAGCTCGACGAGTCACTCGACGTGCGTGGCAATGTCGAGCTCGCCGTGAAGGCGCAGCGAGACCTGCTCAAGCGCTTCGAAGCCATCTCGGCGAAGTTCGCTGAACCCATGGGCGACGACGAGATGAATGCGCTGATCGAGGAGCAGGGGAAGGTGCAGGAGCGCATCGACGCGCAGGACCTCTGGAACCTCGACAACAAGATCGAGGTGGCTATGGACGCGCTGCGTCTGCCGCCCGGTGACGCCGGTGTGAAGAACCTCTCCGGCGGCGAGAAGCGTCGCGTCGCCCTGTGTCGCGTGCTGCTCGAAGAACCGGATATGCTGCTGCTCGACGAACCCACCAACCATCTCGACGCCGAAAGCGTCGCCTGGCTCGAAAACTTTCTAAAGAACTACAAAGGCACCGTCGTCGCCGTCACACACGACCGCTATTTCCTCGACAATATTGCCGGCTGGATATTGGAGTTGGACCGCGGCATGGGCATTCCGTGGGAAGGAAACTATTCATCGTGGCTGGAGCAGAAACAGAAACGGTTGGCCCAAGAAGAGAAATCGGAATCGCAGCGTCAAAAAACGCTCGAGCGCGAATTGGACTGGATCAAAATGAGCCCGCGCGGGCGCCAGGCCAAAGGAAAGGCCCGCATTGCCCGCTATCAAGATTTGCTTGAACAAGATCCGATCAAGCTGGCCGAAGAATTGGAAATCTATATCCCGCCGGGCCCTCGGCTCGGGGACGTGGTCGTGGAAGCAAAAAACCTGGGCATGTCGTACGTGGAAACCATTCTGTTTGAAAATACAAACTTCGTGGTGCCCCCCGGCGCGGTGGTCGGAATTATCGGTCCGAACGGAGCCGGTAAAACCACGCTCTTCCGCTTGATTACGGGCCAGGCAAAACCCACTCAAGGGTCTATGCAAGTCGGTGCAACGGTAAAAATTTCTTACGTGGACCAATCACGCGAAGCGCTGGACGATAACAAAACGGTGTGGGAGGAGATTTCGGGCGGACTCGACGTGGTCACGCTGGGAAAAAAGGAAATCAATTCTCGCGCCTACTGTGCGCGTTTTAATTTTTCGGGAGCGGATCAACAGAAAATCGTGGGGCATCTCTCCGGCGGAGAGCGAAACCGGCTGCACTTGGCCAAGATGCTGAAATCGGGCGGGAATCTGTTGCTGCTCGACGAACCCAGCAATGATTTGGACGTGAACACGCTGCGCGCGCTGGA
>JBJXGK010000110.1:0-10012 GCA_046153705.1 Gemmatimonadaceae bacterium | reverse complement strand
GACCGTCGCCCGCACCGGAGTGCGCCCCCAGCCATGCGTGACCGGGGGCGCGAGGCGCTTCGGCACCGGCGCAAAGTGCCATCCGCCTTTGCCGGGATACTTGAAGAGCGTCGCGGTGAACGATCCTCCGTGCACCGCGACGCGGTCGGGCGACGCGAACACAAGTGCGGCCTTACGAGGCACGCGCCGTCGTCCGCCCGCCCGACCGCCGCGACTCCCGCTCCCGAACCTGCTCGATGGCGCGACCACCCGCCGCGAAGAGGATCGCGAGACCCACGAAGAACGCGAACTTCGTCTCCACCAGCACGCTGCGCAGTGGACCGCTCGGCACGAGCTCCAGACTGCGCAGCCACAGCGGCGAAACACCCACCGCGATGCAGATCGCCGCGTACAGCGCGACGGACTTGATGTGCTGACGCGGCCAACGCGTCACCAGCAGAGCCAGAAGCGATCCGGCCACCAGCGGCGTCGCGGTGAGCGTCACATGCCAGAAGTCGAATCGCGAGGTGTAGGCGTCCATCGGTCGGCTTGAGGGGAAGGTGCACGTGGGAACGCGCTGAGCCTGCCGCGCACGCCATACAATACTCGCTGAGCGCCGCGCCTCCAATGGGCGCTGTGGTATCCTTAGGGCAGGGTCTTGGAGAGGCCGACCGCACCACGAGAGGACGCACGATGTCACGAGCATTCCTGCGCGACGACGCCGAAGGCGAGATGCCGCGCCGCAACTATGGACTCCCCCCGCGGGACGATCCCGACTACGACCGCGTCGCCGCGCGGGCGTTGCTGGAAGCCGCGCGCGTGAGCGAAACACAGCTCGCCGAGCGTGCAACGGGATACTATTGGGGCGAACCCGCGCTCAAGCCCTACGTCGAGGTGATCCTCGCCGAGGCCGAGCGCGACAAGGACGATCGATTGGAACAGCTCGCCCGGCGCTTTCTTCGCTAGCGGCGGTCAGCTCGACCATGCACGGCCTCCCGGCTCTGGCCGCGACGATGCACTCCAGCCGTGCGATCCGTCGGCCCTGTGCCGCACGACCACCGACCATCAGATCGCGCGTCTCAGCTCACACGCCCCGCATACTCCCTGCGGAACTGTTCATGAGCCAGCGCCCGCTCCCGCGACCCCAACTCGTACGTCGTCCCGGATGTGGACCACGTGATGTGGTCCGCCAGCGCCAGCAACGTCTCGATCTCGTGGCCGGTCACCACCACGGCGCACCCAGTAGCAGCGAGCGCGCGAAAGAGTGTCGCCAACAGTTCGTGATCGACCGGTGCGATCCCACGGAACGGTTCATCCGCGATGAGCACCCTCGGCCCACGCGCCAGTGCGAGAGTTAGTTCCGCGCGACGGAGTTCGCCACCCGAGAACGCCGTGGGTCGGCGGTCGGTCAACGACTCCACCTGCGTGCGACGCGCCGCGTCCCGCCATGACGACTCCGCGAGCCCGAACTGTGCAGCACAGAGCCGGAGTTGGTCGCCCAGGGTGAGCGCACTCGAGAGGAGTTCGTGGTCTGGCAGATAGAAGACGCCGGCGCGCGCGAGCCAGGGCAGCGACGCCCGCAGCAGCGGCGCACCATCGAAGTGCACCATGCCCGTATCGGGAGTAATGAGACCCGCCGCGATCTTGATGAGCGTGGACTTCCCCGCCCCGTTGCGCCCGAAGAGCACACGCACCTCACCCGGGACCGCGCGAAGCGATGCCGACGTGAGCACACGCTTGGCTCCGAAGTGTTTGCCGACCGAGTCGGCGACAAGCAACGGTGCCGTCACGCGCTTCGGAGGGCCAGGAGCAGCAGCAGTTCGACGAGCGCCGCTACAATAACATAGGGGGCCAGGACCACCCCCAGCGGCAATCCGAGATCGGCCCATAGCATCATCTCGCCGCGCCGACGCAGGTCGACATACGCCACCGCCAGCGCGAGCGACGCCGCCCCAACCGGATGGGCCGAGAACTCGTAGGGCGCCCCGGCGACAGCCCCGACCAGGAGACTGACGACGAACCAGAGCGCTCGCGCGAGCAGCGCAAGCACGAGGGCGCGACGCAGGAATAGCCACGCGACCGGCGTGGAGACTCGGGTGGAGGGGACGGGGCGAGGCATCGGCGTGATACCATCCGCGCCGTCGAAGGTGCCCTCAGCGCCGCGACGCCCCGGCAGGCTTCACGATGGATTGGGCGGAGGCGGCCGCCTTCGTGACCACAAGGATCACTCCGCGGCTTGCCCGCTCGCCGTAGAGTCTCACGGCCGTCGCACCCTTGATCACCTCGACGGTCTGGATCGAATCCGGCGAGATGCTCCGCAACGCATCACCCGCGATCTCCCGCCCGTCGACCAGGATCAACGGATCCTGCGCCGACACCTCCGCTCGCGCCTGATACTGTCGCGCGGCGTCCTGCGCGGCGGGGCCGCTCAGGCGTTCGGCAGAGCAGGCCGACGCGGAGAGGACGAGCGCGACGAGGACGAGCGATCGTGCGGGCATGGTGGTTTCCTCGCGAACGGTGGGAATGGAGGCCCCGGCCAGGGCTCGTTCGGTGCTTTCCGACGAAAGAACACTGGAGGGCCGGCCGAGCCGAGGCCAGACCCCCGATTGCTGGACAAGCCTGTTCGGGGGCCGTCTTGACACGCCATCCGGCAAGTCCCACTTTGTTGTCTGTCCGAACAAAGCCGCTAGACTACGATTTTCCGTCCACGTTCGCGTGGAGGAGGCTGAGATGGGTCCGACCGGTTGCTGCACCGTCCCCGCATGGATCCGTACCGCGGGGGCCGCGGTCGCCCTCGCCGCAACGGCACTCACCGGCCTCACTGCCGTCGCGGAGGCCCAGTCGCCCACCGCCACGGTCCGTGTGGTCGCCGACGCCGGCGGCACCCGTCTGCAGGTCGACGGACGCGACTTCTTCGTGAAGGGCGTCAACTGGGACTACTTCCCCATCGGCCAGAACTACGCCTACAGCCTCTGGACGCAGCCCGACGACATCATCCGTGACGCGCTCGATCGCGAGATGGGCCTGCTCAAGAGCATGGGCGCCAACGCCATCCGTGTGTACGCCGGCATGCCGCCGCGCTGGGTCCGCTACATCTACGAGCGCTTCGGTATCTGGTCCATCGTGAATCATCCGCTCGGACGCTACGGCCTCACCGTCGACGGCGCGTGGATGCCGAACACCGACTATTCCAATCCGAAGGTCCGCGCGCAGATCATCGGCGAGGTCGACGCGCTGGTGAAGGAGTTCGAGGGCACGCCCGGCATGCTCATGTGGCTGCTCGGCAACGAGAACAACTACGGCCTCACGTGGAAGTCCGCCGCCACCGAGAACCTCCCGGTCGGTGAGCGCGACGCGGCCAAGGCCAAGTACCTCTACTCGCTCTTCGGCGATGCCATCGCGAGCATCAAGCGCGTGGACACCTCGCGCCCGGTTGCGATGGCCAACGGCGACCTGCAGTATCTCGACCTGATCGCACAGGAGGCCAAGGGCCTCGACATCTTCGGCGCCAACGTCTACCGCGGCACGGGCTTCGGCGACCTGTTCCAGCGCGTGAAGACCACGCTCAACGTGCCGGTCATGTTCACCGAGTTCGGCGCCGATGCCTGGAACGCGCGCGAGTCACGCGAGGACCAGCTCAACCAGGCGCGCTACGTGGTCTCGCAGTGGCGCGAGATCTACGAGCAGAGTGCCGGCAAGGGGCTCGTCGGCAACGCGATCGGCGGCTTCACGTTCCAGTGGAGCGACGGCTGGTGGAAGTACGGCCAGGAGACCGGCCTCGACGTACATGACGTGAACGCCTCGTGGGCCGCTGACGCGTACCAGTATGACTTCACGCGTGGCGAGAACAACATGAACGAGGAGTGGTGGGGCATCGTGGCGAAAGGCCCGGCCGACTCCCGCGGACAGTTCCAGCTCTATCCGCGTGCCGCCTTCTATGGATTGCAGCAGGCGTACCAGCTCGACCCCTACGCGGCTGATCTGCCGGCGGTGCGCGCCCACTTCGCCGCGATCGAACCCAGCGCTCTCACGCTGAAGGCCCGCGCCGATGCGGCGGCCCTCGGCGGCGACGGCAATCAGAAGTTGAGAGTCGCGGGCATGCGGCTCGAGCTCAGCACCTACACCACCGGCGGTGACCGCATCTCGACGCCGGGTAGCGCCGTACCGAGTGCGACCGCGCGTCCGGCGTTCACCGGCTTCGATCGCATGGAGTCTTACTTCGTCGACATCGAGGCCAAGCCGACCGAGCGTCTCACGGCGCGCGTGTCGTTCAACGTGCTCGGCAACGTGCCGGACAACCCGATCGACGAGATCTTCTACGAGAACCGCGGCCGCACGCGCGTGTTCAACACCACCACCGGCCAGTTCTCCCAGGATGGTATCGAGCGCCTGCGGCTCTACCGCGCGAGCGTGGTCTGGGATGAGAAGGACTTCCGCCTCGAGGCCTTCAACCGCACGGGTCACTACCACTGGGGCTACGAAGGCGACTTCTTCGGTCTCTACCGTGAAGCGAACTACGGCCGCAACATCGACATCTACAACGGTGAAGCGCCGCTCGGCGTGGAGTTCACCGGCAAGCGCACGCTCGACGGCCTCAAGCTCGCGGTCGGTCCGGAACTCTGGTGGGGTGCCAACCCGACCGCCATCGCGAAGTACCGCCGCAAGTTCATGGGCATGGATGTCACCGGCATGTTCCAGGAAGACCTCGCGCGACTCTCGGCCGGCGCGGCGCAGAGCTCGTTCGCGATCCCGATCCCGCAGGCCCGCCGCGCGACGGTGCACGCCGCGACGACATGGAAGGGCTTCGGAATCGAAGCCGGTGGCATGTGGTCCGGCGGTCAGCGCATCGGCCAGCAGTTCCAGGTGGTCGAAGGCGAGCCGGGCAACTACCAGGTACTGCTCGACGAGGTGAAGCAGAGCGACGCGTTCGGCGGCAAGGCCAAGGTGACGTTCTCGCGCGGTCGCCTCAACTGGTACGCGCAGACGGCCGCGATGGGTCTCATCGCCGACGGTGGCCCGACGAGCGTACAGACCTTCACCGGCTGGAACCTCAAGGACACCGGTCTCAACAACCAGTGGAACGCAGTGACGGGCTTCACCTGGATGATGGGTAACCTGCAGATCGCGCCCAACTTCCTCTATCAGAAGCCAATCGTCGGTCCGGTCCCCGGCGACGCGCCGCTGCCGGCCCGCAAGCGCAACGTCGTCGACGATCCGTTCGCGGTGCGCGCAAACCGTGAGACCGTTGCGGGTGAGCTGCTGCTCACGTGGGATCCGACGCCCGCGACCTGGATGTACCAGTGGGACAACGACATGCGTGAGGATGCCGAGTACGCCGCGAGCATCGGCTACACGCTGCGCCACCTGCCCACCACGCAGGACGCCGCCATCGGCATCCTCGCCGACGGGCGCACCACCTTCGCGTTCCCCGGTGCGACGCCGGCGCGTGACCTGTGGGAAGTGCGCGGCCGCTTCATCGCCAAGACCGGCGCCGACTCGCGTGTGATCGCCAACGTGTACACCGGTACGGCCGAGCCCAACGGTGACAGCCAGCGCCTGGTCTCGCGCTCGGGGGTGGACCTGCGCGCGGTGAAGGGGCAGTACAAGCTGGTCGGCGCGTGGAAGCTCAACGACTTCGGTCCGTTCGACTACCACCGTGACTTCAACCTCACGTTCCCGACGCAGTACATGACCGACTTCTCCTACGTCTTCGGCCGTGCGCAGTGGTGGGACGTGCCGGAGACGAAGGTCGGCATCCGCGGCACGCTGCGTACGCTCGACCGATTCTCTCCGCGGTACTGCCCCGTCCGGGTACCTGACGGCTCGGGCACTCCCACCTGCGATCCGCTGGCGCCGGGGTTGGCCGACGGCCGCGAGTGGGAGATTCGCACCTACCTGACCATCGCCTGGTAAAGCGTGTGACGGTGGCCACCGCGCCGACACGCTCGGTGACCGAGAAGGTCCGCGACCTCCTCGAGCGCATGACGCTCGAGGAGAAGATCGGCCAGCTGCAGATGGTGCCTGGCGGAGGTGGTCACGTTCCCGACCACCTCCGTGACGCCGTGCAGGACGGTCGTGTGGGCTCGGTGCTCAACGAGACCAACGTCGACGCCGTGAACAGCCTGCAGTGGATCGCGACAAAGCAGAGCCGACTCGGCATCCCGCTCCTCGTCGGGCGTGATGTGATCCACGGATTCAAGACGGTCTTCCCCATCCCGCTGGGCCAGGCGGCGACGTGGAACCCCGCGCTCGTCGAACGTGGCGCGCGCATCGCGGCCCTCGAGGCGGCACGGACCGGCGTCAACTGGACGTTCGCGCCGATGCTCGACATCGGGCGTGATCCGCGCTGGGGCCGCGTCGCCGAAGGATTCGGGGAGGACCCCTACCTGATCGGCGTGATGGGTGCCGCCTCGGTGCGCGGCTACCAGGGCGACGATCTCGCCGCCCCGGGCAGCATCGCGGCCTGCGCGAAGCACTTCGCAGGCTACGGCGCGTCGGAGAGCGGTCGCGACTACAACACCACCAACATCCCAGAGAACGAACTGCGCAACGTGCACCTGCCGCCATTCCATGCGGCGGTGTCGGCGGGCGCGGCGTCGGTGATGACCTCGTTCTCCGACATCGACGGCATTCCCGCGACGGCGAACCGATTCCTGCTGCGCACGGTGCTGCGCGAGGAGTGGGCGTACGACGGCGTGGTGGTGAGCGACTGGGAGTCGATCCGCCAGTTGGCCACGCACGGACTCACCGAGGGCGATCGTGACTCCGCGCTCGAGGCCGCGCAGGCAGGCGTCGACATCGAGATGACGAGCACGGCCTACGCCCAGCACCTCGCCGACCTCGTGCGTGACGGCCACGTGCCACTCGACACACTCGATGCGCTGGTCGCGAACATCCTGCGGATGAAGTTCCGGCTCGGCCTGTTCGAGAAGCCGTTCACCGAACCGGACACGTTCCCCGAGCACTGCACCAGCGCACATCTCGCGGCCGCACGCGACGCGGCGACCGAGAGCCTCGTGTTGCTCAAGAACGTGCCCGGCATGCTACCGCTCTCGTTCGCACACACGCCCGCGGTCGCGGTGATCGGTCCGCTCGCGGATGAAGCCCACGAGCAGCTCGGTACCTGGATCTTCGACGGCGACACGCATCACTGCGTGCACGTGCTGGATGCCATCCGTGCGCTCGCGGCGTCCTCACCCGCGACCGACGTGCGCGTCACGCACGCACGCGGACTCGCCACCACGCGCAGCAACGACCACGCGCTCTTCGTCGAGGCCGTGCGCGTCGCCTCGGCAGCGGACGTCGTGGTGCTCGTCGCGGGCGAGGAAGCGATCCTCTCGGGCGAGGCGCATTGTCGCGCCGACATCATGCTGCCAGGCGCGCAGCAGGCGCTCATCAACGCGCTCGCCGAGACCGGGAAGCCGATCGTGCTCGTGCTCATGGCGGGCCGTGCGCTGGCGCTGGAGCGCGTGCTTCCCAAGGTGCATGCGTTGCTCTACGCCTGGCATCCGGGCACCATGGGCGGGCCCGCCATCGCCGACGTGCTGTTCGGCGTCCGCGAGCCCGCCGGGCGCCTGCCGGTGTCGCTGCCACGTGTGCCGGGCCAAGTGCCCATCTACTACGCACACAAGAACACCGGCAAGCCGGCGACGCCCGAGACGATCGTGCACATGAACGACATCCCGGCGCGCGCGACGCAGCTCTCGGTGGGCAACACGTCGTTTCATCTCGACGTGCACCCGTCGCCGCTGTTCGCCTTCGGATGGGGGCTCTCGTACTCGCAGGTGGGCTACAGCGACCTCCGCGCCAGCACCACTGAACTGACCCGCAACGGCTCCCTCGAGATCCGCGTGGACGTGACCAACACGGGCCCGCGGGACGCCCATGAGGTCGTGCAGCTGTATGTCCGCGACCCGGTGGCGAGCGTGACGCGGCCGGTCCGCGAACTCAAGGCCTTCCAGAAGATCCTGCTGCACCCCGGTGAGCGGCGCTCGGTGGCGTTCACGCTGCGCGCGAGCGACCTTGCATTCTACGGGCGCTCCATGCGCCGCCAGGCCGAGCCGGGGCGCTTCCACGTGTGGGTCGGCGGCAGCGCCGACGCCGACCTCCGACTCGACTTCACTCTCGCTGACTGACCGCATGAGCGCCACGCTGACGTCCACCGATCCCGCCGCACGCGCCGCGCAGCTGCTCTCGCAGATGACGCTGGCCCACAAGCTCGGCCAGATGATCCAGGCCGAACGTGCGTCCACCACGCCCGACGATGTACGTGATCATCACTTGGGCTCCGTGCTCTCCGGCGGCGGCTCCGTGCCCGGCAACAACGCGGTGAGTGACTGGGTCGCGATGAACGACGCGTACTGGATGGCGTCGATGAGCACGGAACGTGGTCGCCTGCCGATCCCGCTGCTCTATGCCATCGATGCCATTCACGGCAACACGAACGTGCTCGGTGCGACCGTCTTCCCGCACAACATCGGGCTCGGTGCCGCGCGGGATCCGCATCTCATCGAGCGGCTCGCGCGCCTCTGCGCCGAGGAGGTCCTGGCCACCGGACTCGACTGGACCTTCGCGCCGACGCTGGCCGTGGTGCGCGATATCCGCTGGGGCCGTACCTACGAGAGCTTCTCCGAGGATCCGGCGATCGTGGCGAGCTATGCGGCCGGCTACGTGCGTGGCCTGCAGGGCGCGCTCGACGACGACGGGGTGATCGCCTGCGCCAAGCACTGGGTCGGCGACGGCGGCACCACCGGTGGCGTCGACCAAGGCGATACCGCCATCAGCGAGGACGAACTCAACCACATCCACATGACGCCGTATCGTCCGGCGCTCGAGGCGGGTGTGCTCACGGTGATGGCGTCGTTCAACAGCTGGAACAAGGAGAAGTGCCACGGGAGCCGCTACCTGCTCACCGACGTCTTGAAGGGCCGCCTCAACTTCGACGGCTTCGTCGTGTCGGACTGGGACGGCGTCGACCAGCTCGGTGATGACTTGGGCGAAGCGCTCGCCACGGCGATCAACGCCGGCGTTGACATGGTGATGGTCTCGGCCGACTGGAAGCGCATGCTCTCGCTGCTGCATCAGGTCGTCAGCGATGGGCGCGTGCCCATGTCGCGCATCGACGACGCGGTGCGGCGCATTCTCACGGTGAAATATCGCGTCGGGTTGTTCGAGCGCGTGCGGCCAGCGGAGCGGCGGTGGGCCAACTCGCCGACCTTCGGCGGCGATGCACACCGCGCGATCGCACGCGAGGCCGTACGGAAGTCGCTGGTCCTGCTCAAGCACGAGGCCGGCGTGCTGCCGATCAAGCCGGGTGCGCGTATCCTCGTCGCCGGCAAGAACGCCGATGACCGCGGGCACCAGTGCGGCGGCTTCACGGTGGACTGGCAAGGCACGCACGGCAACGACCGCATCATGGGCGGCACGTCCATCTGGGAGGGCCTCAAGGCCGCCGCCCCGCAGGCCGTGCTGAGCGTCGATGGCAGCGCAGCGGACGCCTCGCAGCACGATGTCGCCATCGTCGTGATCGGCGAGAATCCCTACGCCGAGGGCATGGGCGATATCCGCCACGGCGGCAGCGTGCCGCGCGGTTCCGGCGTGCAGACGATGACGAACCTTCATCCCTACGGGAACACGCTGGTGCTCGCCCAGCGCCATCCCGAGGACCTGGCGACCATCCGGCGCATCCAGGCCGCTGGCGTCCCCGTGGTGACCGTACTGATCAGCGGGCGCCCGCTGGTCACCAACGACGAGATGGCGGCCTCAGCGGCCTTTGTGGCTGCGTGGCTGCCCGGTTCCGAAGGCAGCGGCGTCGCCGACGTCCTGCTCGGCGCCCACGACTTCCATGGCACGCTGCCGTTCGGGTGGCCGGCGCTGGATGAGGGGGCCTACGGATGCTCGGCGCCGCTGTTCCCGCGGGGGCATGGGCTCCGGACGAAGGGCTGACCGCGCTCGGCCCCACAACACGGGGGCGCAGGGAAGACGGGGAACAAATCGGAAACGAAGAGCGGGGCTCGGCGAACATCGCCGAGCC
>JBJXGK010000095.1:0-43352 GCA_046153705.1 Gemmatimonadaceae bacterium | reverse complement strand
GGGACCTTCGGTCCCGCCCGCTGTGTATTCGGGGGCGTCGGTAGCATCTGGGGGGCCAAGGGGCGAAATTCCACCATAGGAACTCCCGCATCCCGCATCACCCCCGCATCCCGCATCGCCCCCGCATCCCGCATCACCCCCCGCATCGCGCATCCCGCACCACTCCGCCGTCCGCCCTCTGCCATCCGCCATCTGCAATGTCAAAAGACGCCAGCTTCGACATCACCACCAGCGTCGATCTCCAGGAAGTCGACAACGCCGTCAATCAGGCCTCCAAGGAGGTCGCACAGCGCTACGACTTCAAGGATGCCAAGCTCGCCACGGTGGAGCTCAAGCGCTCCGAGGGACTCATCAAGCTCTCCAGCGACTCGGACATGCGGCTGCGCGCCATGTGGGACATCCTGCAGGCGAAGCTGATCAAGCGTGGCGTGCCGGTGAAGAATCTCGACGCCGGCGAGCCCACGCCGGGCGGCGGCGACACGTGGCACCGAGATGTGAAGCTCAAGCAGGCGCTCGATGGCGAGACGTGCAAGAAGGTGGTGGCGGCGATCAAGGAGCAGAAGTTCAAGAAGGTGCAGGCCTCCATCCAGGGCGACACGGTGCGCGTCGTCTCCCCCAGCCGCGACGAGCTGCAGACGGTCATGACGTTCCTGCGCGGCGAGGACTTCAACGTGCAGTTGTCCTTCGGCAACTACCGATAGCCCCGTTTGCCGCCCCGCATCCCGCTCCCCGCATCGTTCCACCATCTGCCATCCCCCCTCCACGAACTATCGTGAAATTCCACCTCGTCACCCTCGGCTGCGACAAGAACACCGTCGACAGCGAACGCTACATCGCACAGCTCCGTGACCACGGCGCCGTGTCGGTGGACGACGGTGCCGAGGCGGAGCTCATCATCGTGAACACCTGCGGCTTCATCGACGCCGCCAAGGCCGAGTCCATCGACGCGATCGTCGCCGCCGGGCGCATGAAGACCGACGGCAGCGCCACCGCCGTCGTCGCCGTGGGCTGCATGGTCGAACGCCACAAAGCCGAGCTCCAGGAGGCGCTCCCCGAAGTCGACTTCTTCCTCGGCGCGTCGGAGACCGAGCGCCTCGTCCCGATGCTGCACGAGCGCGGACTCATCGGCGATCCGGTCACGCAGCATCCCGGCATCCGGGTCTACGCCGGTGATACGCCGTTCGTGCGCTACCTCAAGGTGAGCGAGGGCTGCGATCACGGCTGTGCGTTCTGTGCCATTCCGCTCATGCGCGGCAAGCACCGCTCGTTCGCCCGCGACGAGATCGTCCGCGAGGCGCAGCTGCTGGAGCTGCAGGGCGCGCGCGAGGTCAACCTCGTCGCGCAGGACCTCGCGCACTATGGCCGCGACCGGCAGGACGGCGTCCGACTGCCCGATCTCCTCGAGGCCCTGCTCGCGGACACGTCCATCCCGTGGATCCGCAACATGTATCTGTACTCGGCCGGCATCACGCCGCGTTTGCTCGACGTCATCGCGGGGGCACCGCGCATCCTGCGGTACCTCGACATGCCGATCCAGCACGCGAGCGACTCCGTGCTGGAACGGATGCGGCGTCCGGAGCGGCAGCGCACGATCCGCGAGAAAGTGGCGCGCTTCCGTGATGCCGTGCCGGGCGTGGCGATCCGCACCACGTGCATCGTCGGCTTCCCCGGCGAGACCGACGCCGACTTCGCGCAGTTGCTCGACTTCCTCCGCGAGACCGAGTTCGAGCGTGTGGGCGTGTTCACGTACTCGCCGCAGGAAGGCACCCGTGGGGCGCTGCTCAACGACGACGTGCCGGAATCGCTCAAGCTCCAGCGCCTGGAGGCGGTACAGGAGCTGCAACGCCACATCACAGCAGAGCGCTACGAATCACGCATCGGGACCGTGGCGCCTGCGCTGATCGAAGCGGCGGCCAACGAGGATGGCCTCGCGCGTGCACGTCTGCCGTGGCAGGCGGACGACATCGACGGTGTCACCTGGGTCGCGACCGATGCCGCACCCGGAAGTTTCGTCGAAGTCGTGGTCGACGAGGTCGTCGATGATTACGACTTCCACGCGACCGCACAGCGTGTGCTCGCCGAGGTCGTGACGCCGGTGTCTGAACCGAGGCGGAGCCGGTCGTTGCCGGTCGCGTCGACGACGCTCGGGAGTTTCGGTCGGTGAGCCGACGCGCGCGGCCGCGTGTCGCCGGCACTCTCCTCGCCCGCTACGCCGTCACACTGCCGCTCGTGGTCGCCGTTGTGCTCGGTGGTGTGTCCGGGTGCTTCTCGCGACCGCTACCCACCGAATCGATCCCCATCCCGACCAGGCCGACCCCGGCCCCCGCGCCAGCGGTGGATACTGTCGAGGCCATTCCCACCGACGCGCCGCCGCCAGGGCCGAGCATCGGTGTGGGGCCTCCCGTGCGCGTGGCGCTGCGTGTGGCGCTCGATACGGCCGCCCTCACTGCCACCGGGCCCTGGCGCCTGCTCGACGCGCGAGGCGGCGTCCTCGTGCGCTCGCGGGCCAACGAGCGCTGGCATCTCGAACGTCGCGCCGCACGCACCCGCGCCGTCCGGGAGGACGGTGCGGCCACCCCATGGACCAACGGCACTGTCTATCAGTTTCCGGACGACGCGGGCACGGTGCGCAGCGCCGGGAAGAACTACCGCGGCGCGATCGGATTCGTCGCAACGGATACGGGGATCCTCGTCGTCAACCATCTGCCGCTCGAGGACTATCTGCGCGGAGTGGTTCCGCTCGAGATCGGCGATCGTGGACCGGGCGAGCGCGCCGCCGTCGAAGCCCAAGCCGTCGCCGCCCGATCGTTCACCGTGATCCGTCTGCTCAACTCCAAGTCCGGCGTCGGGCGCAGTCCAGACTTCGATCTCATCTCGTCGGTGGGCGATCAGGTCTATGGAGGGCAGTCCGCCGAACGCCCTGTCGCCGACGAGGCGGTGCGTGTCACCTCCGGTCTCGTGCTCATGATGGGTGGCAGAGTCGTGAACGCCCCGTTCTTCTCCGCCTGTGGGGGCGAGACCGCCGCCGCCGAGGAGGTCTGGCGCACGGACGGCGAGCCACACCTGCGCCGCGTCAGCGACAAGATCCCCGGCACGGACCGACACTACTGCGACATCGCCCCACGGTTCGCGTGGACGCGGAGCTTCAGCGGCGCCGAACTCGATGCCGCGGTACGGAAGTACCTCGCGTCCGTCGCCGAGGTGGGCCGATCCGGCCCGGGACAAGTCACCGACCTGCATATCGAGCGTCGGACGCCGAGCGGACGCGTCGGGCAGTTGATCGTGCGCACCAGCCGCGGGAGCTACATAGTGCGAGGCAACGACGCCCGCTCGGTGCTCCGCACCCCGAGTGGCGAGCTGCTGAACAGTTCCTATTTTTCAGTGTCCATCGAACGATCGGGCGACAAGCTCATGCGTGCCGTGCTCCGCGGGAACGGCTATGGCCACGGGGTCGGGATGTGCCAGTGGGGCGCCATCGGTCGCGCGCGGGCAGGGCAGGACCTCCGCAGCATCCTGCGGACGTATTATCCGGGGACCACGCTGACGCAGCTGCCGCCAAGTCTTCTTTCCCAGTAGGAGCTTCACGTGCCTTCCACTCCTCCCGCCGGCATCGCTCGTAACCCGCTGCGGGTCGCCGTGCTCGGGCTCGGTGCCATCGCACAGACGGCACATCTGCCGGTCCTCGCCCGCATGCGCGGCGTGCAGGTCATCGCGCTGTGTGACAACGATGCCGCCAAGGCGCGCGCCCTCGCGTCGCGCTTCGGCGTGCGGGAGATCTTCACCGACATCGAGGAGATGCTCGAGGTCGCCGAGATCGACGCGGTGATCGTGGCGACGCCCAACCATCTGCACGAGATCCATGTGCTCTCGGCCCTCAAGGCCAAGAAGCACGTGCTCTGCGAACGCCCCCTCGGTCTCAACGCCAAAGCCGTCGAACGTATCCTCGCCGCGGCGGAGAAGGCGAAGAAGGTGGTGATGGTCGCCAACAACCATCGATTCCGCTTCGACGCGCAGGCGCTCGACGGATTCATGCGAGCCGGCGAACTCGGCAAGGTGCGCGCGGTACGCGCCGGCGCGTTTCGTCCGCGCGCGAGGCAGGCACCGTGGCGCACGCGGCGGGCCGAGGCCGGCGGCGGGGCCTTCCTCGAGCTCGGCCTCCCGCTGCTCGACCTGGCGGGCTGGCTCACGGACTTCCCGCGCGTGGTGCGCGTGAGCGCGAGCGTCGAGCGTGCGCGTGGGGCCAATGCGGTCGAAGAAGCCGCGCTGGTCACCATCGAGTGTGAGGGAGGCTTCACGGTCACCATCGACGTGAATGCCAACTACGTCGGCGATGGCGAACGCTTCTGGTTCGAGATCATCGGCACCAAGGGATCGGCGCGCTTGGCGCCGCTGCGGCTCATCAAGGAGATCCACGGCGCCGCGGAGGACGTCTCGCCCACCGGCGCGTCGACCAAGGACACGATGTTCATCCAGTCGTACAAGTCGGAACTCGCGCACTTCATCGCGGTGGCGCGTGAGGAGCTGCCGTACGAGCCGCCGCGCGACCAAGTCCGTGTCTACAAGCTGCTCGACTTGATCTACAAGGCCGCGGACGACGCGAAAGAGATCCGGCCGTGACGCGTTTTTGCGCGGCGTTGTCGTTGTGCATCGCCGCCGCGCTGCCCGCGCAGCCGACACGGCCCGTTCCCGCCAACGCGCCGGCTGCCACCGCCGCGTCCACCCCGACGACCTCCGCGCGGTACCGCGTCTCGGTACTCACGTTCGGTCAGGGCGACCTGGTGTTCGAGCGCTTCGGCCACAATGCGCTGCGTGTGGTTGATGTGCTCACGGGTGCGGACCTCGCCTACAACTGGGGCATGTTCTCGTTCGCCCAACCGAACTTCCTCGGCCGATTCCTGAGCGGCGACACGCGCTACTGGGTGGAGGCCTTCCCGTCACAGTGGCTCATCGACGAGTACGCTCGCCAGGATCGTGAAACGTTCGAGCAGGACCTGAACCTCACGCCCGAGGAGGCGGAACAGCTGGCCGCGGCGGTCGCGACCAACGCGCTCGAGGCGAACAAGTTCTATCGCTACGACTACTTCCGCGACAACTGCTCGACCAAACTGCGCGACGCACTCGACTCGGCACTTGGCGGCGCGCTCAAGACGCAGTTCTCGGTCGGCACGACGCTGTGGACATATCGCTCCGAATCCGTACGACTCACGGCGGCCGACGGCCTCGCGCAGGCGGGGATCGATATCGCACTCGGTCCTCGCGCGGACATCCCGATCACCGCGTGGGAAGCGATGTTCATTCCGATGCGTCTGCGCGACTATCTGCCCGACGTGACCGTGCCAGCTCCCGGTGGGGGGACCCGGCCGTTGGTCGCCGCTGAGCGCAAGCTGCACAGTGCACGGCGCGCACCCGAGCTCATCGAGCGCAAAGGACTCAGCTTCGGCCCGTGGGGGCCGATCATCGGCGCGTGGGTGGTGCTGCTCATCCCGCTCTCCGCTGCGAGCCGCGCACGCACGCGCATCCCAGCCGCGCTGATGGCCGGGCTCTGGTACACCGTCACGGGCATCCTCGGCGTCGCCCTGCTCGGCATGTGGCTCGGCTCGGCGCATGTGTTCTGGTACAAGAACGTCAACCTATTCCTGCTTTCGCCGTTGGCGTTGATCGCGGCGTGGCCGGCGGCGCGCGCCATCCTGCGCGGGACTGCGTCGCCGCTCGCGCGCGGGCTCGTCGCGGCACTCACCGCCATGTCGGTGCTCGCGCTGCTCCTCGGTCTCTTCGGCGTGCAGACGATGGGCGGACCACTCCTGCTCTTCTTGCCAGCGAACATCGGGCTCGCCATCGCGTTCTGGCGTCACACGCGCCCCGCGGCGTGAGCCCATCCGGCGCGATGCCTCCCGCGTCAGCGGTCGGTGGCGCGTCACGCTCCCCACTCGCGGCCGGTGTGGACGTCGGCGGTACGTTCACGGACTGCGCGGCGATCGCGACCGACGGCCGAGTGGTCACACGCAAGGTGCTCTCCACGCCCGAGGACCAAGGCATCGGAGTGGTGAGCGCGCTCCAGGCCCTCGGCGACGCTGACGGTGTCGTCGCGCGCTTGGTACACGGCACGACGGTCGTCACCAATCTCCTGCTGGAGCGCACAGGCGCACGTGTGGTACTCTGCGCAACGGCCGGCGCGAGTGACCTGCTCGAGTTGCGCCGTCAGGAGCGCGTCTCGCTCTACGATCTCGCGGCGCAACATCCCGCGCCGCTCGTGGCCGCCGAACACGTGGTCGAAGTGCATGAACGC
This sequence comes from Gemmatimonadaceae bacterium, assembly GCA_046153705.1. Lineage (GTDB taxonomy): Bacteria > Gemmatimonadota > Gemmatimonadetes > Gemmatimonadales > Gemmatimonadaceae > Pseudogemmatithrix. The sequence goes on along the minus strand of JBJXGK010000095.1, from coordinate 37,066 downwards.
GCGGCCTCGCCGTCGCATCGGCTCGCGCTCGGTGACGTGGAGATCGCGCGTGTGGTGCAGGCTACACTCGCGCTCGCGCCGGACGTCGTCGTGATCTCGCTCCTGCATTCGTATGAGGACGACGGGCACGAACGCGCCCTCGCGACTGCACTGCGGGCGACACGACCTTCGCTCACCGTGGTCACCGGCGCCGACGTGCTCCCGGAGATCCGTGAGTACGAACGCAGTACCACGGCTGTCGCCGAGGGCTACGCGCGGCCGCGGGTGCAGCAGTATCTCGAGCGACTGGGCGCACGCCTTGCGGCTGCTTCGCTGCCTGCGCCAGCGGTGATGACCTCCGGCGGCGGCATGCGCTCCGCCACCGACGCCGCACAACACGCGGCGTCGCTTGCATTGAGCGGGCCGGCCGGTGGTGTCGTGGGTGCCGCGGCCGTGCTGCGCGCGGCCGGAATCGCGGACGCGCTCACGATCGACATCGGTGGCACGAGCGCCGACGCGGGCCTCATCCTCGGCGGTGAGCCGCTCGTGGAACCGGGTGGCGAGGTCGCCGGTGTGCCCATCGCGCTGCCGCGCGTGTTGGTCGACACGGTGTCGGCCGGTGGTGGCTCCGTCGCGTGGGTCGACGACGGCGGCGCGCTACGCGTAGGGCCGCGCAGCGCCGGCGCACGACCTGGCCCCGCCGCGTTCGGCCGCGGCGGCGTGGAGCCGACGGTCACTGACGCACAGATCGTGTTAGGTCGCATCGATGCGCGCGCGATGAGCGGTGGCGTGGCGCTCGATGTCGACGCCGCGCGCGCGGCCGTGCAGCGCGTCGCTGACCGGCTCGGCGCGTCCATCGAACGCACTGCGGAGGCCATGGTCCGCGCCGCCGACGCCGAGATGGCCCGCGCCCTGCGGCGCGTGAGCGTGGACAGGGGCGTGGATCCCCGCGGCTGCGCGTTGGTCGCGTTCGGTGGCGGAGGTCCGCTGCATGCCTGTGCCCTCGCCGAGGCACTCGGCATGACGACGGTGATCGTGCCGCCGCATGCCGGGGTGCTCAGCGCGGTGGGACTCGCCATCGCACCGGAGCGACGCGAGGTCGCGATGAGTCTCCTCGTTCGCAGCGACGAGCTCGACGCCGGACGCTTCGAGCGAGCCTGCGCGTCACTCGCCGCGCGAGTGACCGGTCGCGACCGCCGCTGGGTGGTGCGTGCGCGTTACGTGGGACAGGGCCACGAAGTGGAGATCGCGGGCGCACCCGGCGACAGCGGCGCGACGATCGCCGCGCGGTTCGCCGAGGCGCATCGCGCGCGGTTCGGATTCGAGCTGCCGCGGGCCGTGGAGTGTGTCGCGCTACGCCATGTCGCCAGCGATCCCGGCGCCACCGCGACTTTCGCCGGTCATGAGGCCGGGCATCTGTACGACGGTCCCGCGACCATCACACTCCCCGACGCGACGATGTTCGTCGCGCCGGGATGGCGTGCAACGTCGCTGGCGATCGGCGGGTGGCGCGTCGACCAGATCGACGCGAACCGCCGGGAGCTCAGCACCGGCGATGCTGCGCGGATGGACCACCCTCGCTCCGCGCCCGCGCGAACGGTCTCGAATACGGTCTCGAATCAGGTCGCACTCGACCCACTCGACCCACTCGAACTCTCGGTCTGGGCGTCCACCGTCTCGATGATCGCCGAGGAGATGGGCGCGGTCCTCACGCGCGGCTCGCTGTCGCCGAACATCCGCGAGCGCCGGGATGCGTCGTGTGCGTTGTTCGACGCCGAGGGGCGCATGGTCGCGCAGGCCGCGCACATCCCGGTGCACTTGGGTGCGCTGCCCGAGTCCGTGCGTGCCGTGCGCGCACGCGACCCCAAGCCCGGCGACGTGTTCCTGCTCAACAGCCCGTGGCACGGCGGTTCCCATCTGCCCGACCTCACCATGGTCGAGGCGATCGCCGACGGGGGGCGCGTGGCAGGCTTCGCGGTGGTGCGTGCGCATCATGCCGACGTCGGTGGCATGAGTCCCGGGTCGATGCCGCAGGGCGCGACCGAACTCGTGCAAGAAGGGCTCATCCTGCCACCGGTGCGTCTCGAACGCGAGGGCGTGCCCGATCTCGACTTGCTCGACCTCGTGCTTGCGAACGTCCGCACGCCGGAGGAACGCCGCGGTGACTTGGCCGCGCAACGAGCGGCCTGTGCGGCTGGTGCTGCCGGGTGGCGCACGCTCATCGCGCGGCACGGCCGGTCGCGACTCGACGCGGTGGCGGCCGGGCTGCTCGACTACGCCGAACGGCGTGCGGTGGCACGGTTACGCGCCATCGACGGCGCGGTGGGTCGCGCCGAGGACGCACTCGAAGGTGACGGGCACAGCGATGCGCCCGTGCCGCTCAAGCTCGCGCTCGCCGTGCGCGATGGCACGCTGCACCTCGACTTCACCGGCTCCTCGCCGATGGTGCGCGGCAATGTGAACTGCCCCATCCAGGTCACGCGTGCGGCGGCGTTGTTCGTGTTGCGCTCACTGCTCGACGACGACGTGCCCACGAACGAAGGCATCGCACGGCCCATCGTCATCACCACGCCGGACGACTGCTGTCTCGCGGCACGTGCGCCCGCCGCCGTCGCCGCCGGCAACGTGGAGATGAGCCAGCGCATCACCGATCTGCTGTTCGCCGCGTTGGATGCCGCCGGCGTGCCGGTCCCCGCGCAGGGGCAGGGCACGATGAACAACGTCACCTTCGGTGGCGCGGGCTGGACGTTCTACGAGACGCTCGGCGGTGGTCAGGGCGCGAGTGCCAAGGGGCCCGGACCCGATGCCGTGCATGTGGGCATGAGCAACACCCGCAATACGCCCATCGAATCGCTCGAGCGAGCGTACCCGATCGAGATCGCGCGCTACGCCATTCGGCGCGGCAGTGGCGGCGCGGGAGAGCATCGCGGTGGTGACGGCGTGATCCGTGCGTATCGCGTGCTCGCACCGTGCACCGTCACGCTGCTCACTGAACGCCGCGCCCGCGCGCCAAGGGGCGCTCATGGTGGCGCCGACGGCGCCTGCGGCGCGAACCTGCTCAACGGGGAACCGCTGCCGGCCAAGTGCCGACGCGAACTCCGACCAGGCGATGTGCTGGAGATCCGGACGCCTGGGGGCGGAGGCTGGGGCGTGCCGGGGCGCACGTAGGCGCGCGTAGGCGCACGTAGGTGCACGTAGGCGCGCGTAAGCGACCGTAGGTGCGACGCGCTACTTGATCAGCGGCCGCGACCCCGTACTGCGTCGCCGCGGTGCTTCCACGTGATGGACCTTGGTGAACACCTGCGCCTGGATGAACGTCGTGAGCAGGTGCGGGTCCACCAACCCCTGCTTCGACTCCGTCGAGAGGATGTCCAGCGCGCGCTCGGCCGGCACGGCGCGCTTGTACGGACGGTCCGTCGCCGTGAGCGCGTCGTAGATGTCCGCGATCGTCATCATGCGCGTCTGCACCGGGATCTCCGTTTCGGTCACGCCGCGTGGATATCCGGTCCCGTTCAACTTCTCGTGGTGGCCGAAGGCGATCGTGGGGATGCCCTTGAGCTCGCGCGTCCACGGGATCTGCTCGAGGAACCGATACGTGTGCGTCACGTGCGACTCGATCTCGCGCCGTTCGCGCGGGTCGAGGTTGCCCTTGGTGATCATGAGGAACTTCAGTTCCTCGTCGGTGAGCAACGGTCGCACTTCGCCATCGAAGTCGATGTACGTCTGCTGCCCGATCACCTGCAGCTCCTCGAAGCTGCCTTCGGGAAGGATGGTCGGTTCGTTGGCCCGGGTGATGGCGTCGAGCCACTTGCTCAACTGGTCGCGGCGCTCGCGGCGCAGCTGATCGAGGCGCGAGACGAACGGCGAGTAGTTCGCGGTGCCGTGCTCCAGGAGATGTTCGGCGCGCTCGCGTTCGTACTCGAGGTCCGCCTGCTGGAGGAGCCCCTGGAACCGATGCCGCAACAGCGTGAGATCGCCCGGATACAACTTCTTCTGCTTCACCAGCACCTGCTCGCGGACACCCACCTTGCCGAAGTCGTGCAGCAGTCCGGCGTAGCGGATCTCACGCAGCTGCTCGCGCGTGAACGTGACGCCTCGATACGGGCCTTCGCCGGCCAGGTCCACCGCCTCGGCGAGGTTCGTGGTGAGTGTGGCGACGCGTGACGAGTGACCCGAGGTCGTCGGATCGCGAGCCTCGATCGCCGTGACGGCCGCGGTCACGAAGCCTTCGAACAGGCGCTCGATGTCCTCGTACAACTGCGAGTTCTCGATCGCGACCGCCGCCTGTGCCGCGAGAGCCGCGACGAGGTCCGCGGCGCGCTGGTCGAACGGGATCACCTGCTGCTCCACCACCTCGATCGAGTTGAGCGGCACCTCGTGGTCGCGCTTGCGGTTGATCAACTGCAGCACGCCGATCGTCTCGTCCTTGTGCGTGCGCATGGGCAGCACGAGCATCGAGCGAGTACGGTACCCGAACTTCTCGTCGAACGACCGATTCTGGCGGTACGGCACGTGCTCGGGCAGCAGGTACACGTCCGTGATCATCAGCGGGTCGCCGGTCGCCGCGACGTAGCCCGCGAGCGACGAGTGGTCGATCGGGATGGTGAACTCGGTGAACGGCAGCTCGGGCAGCGTGAGGTTCTGCGACAACTTGAAGCGCAGCGTCGTCGGTGTGCCCTGGGCGTTGCGCTCGGTGAGATACAACGAGCCGGCGTCGGCCGACGAGAGGCGGAGCGCCTGCCAGAGGATCATCTCCAACAGCGTGATGAGGTCGCGCTCGGTGGAGAGCGCGGCGCCCACGCGGGAGAGTTCGCGCAGATCGAAGGCACTCGACTGCTCGAGTTGTGCCGCACGATACGCCTCGATCAGCGAACGCGCGTGACGAAGCGCCCCTTGCAGCGCCGCGGTGCCGAGTCCGGCGGTCGCGTCCGACGGCAGCCAGTTGGTGAGCGCCAGCGACTGCAGCGGCAGCGACGGCTCGCGCTCGCCGGGTTCACCCAAACCCACGAAGGCGACGAAGGGCGCCAGCGCGCCCAAGGCGCCCGGCCCACCGGAGCGCTCGGCCGTCGCGGCGTCCACGAGGACCACCGTGGGCCGCTCGGGGTCGAGGGCCTCCATGCTCGGCAACCGCTCCACACGCTGTACGTCGAACGCATCGCCCGCACCCAACGTCGGGAGGCTGGCGATGACGCGTCCGGCGGGAACGAGGATGAGAGGCTGCACGCGGGGTGGAGGAGGGAAGCGACGAACCGCCGGGACCCGAAGGTCCCGACGGTTCGAAGGTTATCGCCTGCGGAACAGAGTCCGCCAGTGAGACAGGCTTAGTTGCCGCCTTCGAGCTTGGCCTTGGCCTTCCTGGCATCATCGAAGTCGGGGAACTTGGCGATCGTCTGGTTGAACAGTTCGATCGCTTCCGACTTCTTGCCGGCGTCCTGCGCCGCGATGGCGCGCGAGTAGAGCATGACGGCCTGGAACGGCACCTTCTTCTGCTTCTCGGCCTTGGCTTCGCTGGTCTGACGCGCCTGCGGAGTCAGCGCCGGGAGCTTGAGCCCCATGTTGGCGGCGGCACCGGCCTTGGACACCAGCGAGAGGAACTCCTCCGTCTTGCCGGGCTCGGTGTGCGTCCACTCGATGCGACCCGTCTCCGAGTCGATCGACTTGAGCGTCAGCACCATGCGGCCCGACTTGTCCGTGATGAACGAGCCGGTGACCATGTGCTTGGCACCGAGCAGCTTGCCGATCCGCGCGGCCGTGGCCTCCTCGACGCGCCCATCGCGCGAGAGGTTCTGTTCGGCGAGGAGCTTGTCGAGGTTCTCGCGCTCCACCACACGGATGCCCGAGTTCTGCGCGAGCTCCGTGATGAGCAGGTCGGCGATGCCCTTCGAGAGCGGTGCGAGTTCGGCGTTGCTGGTGCCGATGGCACTGTTCACGAACGGGAGCACGGCCACCGTCGGCCGCATATCGTCCTGCGCGAGCACGGGGGCCGCGACCAGGGCGAGCGCGGCGGTGGCACGAGCGATCTGCTTGAACATCGACTCCTCCTTCGGAGGGTTAGAGAGACAGCGTCAGACCTTCTGCGGCGGCGATGACCTGGAGTGTGCCGCCGCGTGCCTTCACCAACGCCCGGCACTCCGCCAGGCAAGCATCCAACTGGTCGTCGGTGCGACGCGGTTCGTGGTGGAACAGCACCAGCGTCGCGACGTCCGCCTCCAGCGCCAACTCGACGGCATCGGCGAAGGTGGAGTGGCCCCAGCCCCGATGGTGGTCGTATTCCGCAGTGGTGTAGGTCGTGTCGTGGATCAGCACTGCCGCGCCACGCACGAACTCCACCATCTTCTCCCGCCAATCCGACGGCGCCCCATACCGCGGGTGGTCCGCCAACTCATTGTCCGATACGTACACCAGCGCCCCGCCCCGTCCTCCCGGTTCGGTGAACCGGTACCCCAAGGCCCCACCGGGGTGCTGCACCGCGAAGGCCGTCACTTCATACCCCGTCCCCTCGCACCGCGTGCCCTCCGCGAGGTCCCGGAAATCGATCGTCGCGTCCAGCTCCTCGAACGTCACGGGGAAGACCACCGGGGACATCTGGTCCCGGACCACCTTGTCCACGCTCCGTTCCAGCGACTGCGAACCCCAGATCTGGAAGTGGTTCCCGCGCCCGAAGATCGGCGCGAAAAAGGGGATCCCCTGGATGTGGTCCCAGTGTGCGTGCGTCAGGAAGATGTCCCCCTTGATCGGCGCGCCGTTGGACCGTTCCATGAGGTCCCGCCCCAGCTCTCGTATACCCGTCCCGGCGTCGAGGATGATCAACCATCCGTCCGCCGTACGGACTTCAGTGCAAGGAGTGTTCCCGCCGTACCGTACCGTCTGACTGCCTGGGGTCGGGATCGACCCGCGTGTCCCCCAGAATCGGACCCGCAAGCTCATTCGCTCCCCCCGTCCACGATGAAAGATCGCGGGGAGGCCGACCGAACACCAACGAGAGGGGTCACGATACGGACGTGATGGTGGTCACAGTGGGAATCGCCGCTCACAGGCGCTGCTGGGAGCGCTTCTCGAGCGCGGTGCGGTTGGTGATACGGATGCGGCGACGTTCGGTGGAGATCCACCCCGCTTCGACGAACTCACGCATCGCGCGCGAAACCGTCTCACGACTGGCGCCGATCACGTGGGCGATCGTCTGGTGCGTCAGGGGCTTCTCGATGCTCTCGCTGCCGCCTTCGGTCGCGGCGTCGAGGATCATCCGGGCGATCCGGCCCGGTACGTCCAGCAGGACGAGCGAGCCGATCTTCTCGTCAGCCCGGCGGAGCCGGCGCGAAAGCTCGAGAAGCAGCGCCCAGGCCACCGCCGGGTTCTGCTCCACGCGGCGCCTGAAGTCTTCGCGGCGCAGCACCAGCAGCGTCGACTCCTCCATCGCCACCACATGGGCCGAGCGCGGCTGGTCGTCGATCAGCGATAACTCGCCGAAGTGCTCACCCACGCCGAGGATGCCGAGGATGACCTCTCGTCCGTCCTCGGCCACGAGGACGACCTTCACGCGGCCGGCGCGGACCACGAACAGCGAGTCTCCCGGGTCGTCCTCGAAGAGGATGACGCTCCCTTTGGGGTAGCTCTTCTCTCGCGCCATCTGCGAGAACGCCACCACCTCGGCGGGGGCGAGCGAGCGGAAGAGCGGGACGGTGGAGAGGAAGTCGGCTGTCGTGGGCGGCATTGCGGGAACCAGTAGGGCGGGGAGCGGATATCTTCGGCGAAGTTAGGACTGGGCAGGCGCAGTGTCAAACAACGGGCACATCGGCATCGCCGCCGGAAGCGCAAGCCGGGCAACGAGTTGGACAGCGTCCTTCGCAAGACGCAGCCCTTGATATCCGCTGTCTTGTCCCTTAGGATTCGAGGTTCTCCCATGCACCTGAGGCACCCATGAAGGCCGAGATCCACCCGACATACGCGCTCGCGACCGTGATCTGCGCCTGCGGAAACACCTTCCAGACGCGCTCCACGCACGCGATGATCCACACCGATATCTGCGCTGCCTGCCATCCCTTCTTCACGGGCAAGCAGAAGCTCATCGATACCGCGGGTCGTGTTGAGCGCTTCCGCCAGAAGTACTCCAAGGCTACCGCCTGAGTATCCGGGACCGGCTCGCCGACGCACTACGGCGCGCCACCGAGGTCGAACGAGACCTTCTCGATCCCAAGACCGTCAAGGACGCCAAACTCATGGCGTCACTCGGTCGAGAGCATCAACGCTTGAGTCTGGTGGTACAACAGGCCGCGCGTCTCGAGAAGATGGACGAGGAGCTCGCGCAGGCGCGCGAGCTCTTGTCGTTCGATGACCCCGAGATGGCGGCCGAGGCGAAGCAGGAGGTCGCGCGCCTCGAGCTCGCGATCCCCGAGGCCGAGGCTGCTCTCAAGCCGCTGCTCCTCCCGCCCGACCCGCTCCACGACCGCAACGCGATCTTCGAGATCCGCGCTGGCACCGGTGGCGACGAAGCCGCCCTCTTCGCGGCCGATCTCCACCGCATGTACACGCGATACATCGAACGCCACGGTGGCTGGCGCATCGAAACCATCTCGCTCTCCGACGGCACGCTCGGCGGGCTGAAGGAAGCGATCTTCAAGGTCTCCGGCCACGAAGCCTTCGGCGCGCTGCGCTTCGAGTCCGGCGTGCATCGCGTGCAGCGTGTGCCCGCCACTGAGGCCGCCGGCCGCATCCACACCTCAGCCGCCACCGTCGCCGTGCTGCCCGAAGCCGACGAGATCGATCTCAAGATCGAGGACAAGGACCTGCGCATCGATGTGTTCCGCTCGTCGGGACCCGGCGGGCAGAGCGTGAACACCACCGACTCCGCCGTCCGCATCACGCACATCCCCAGCGGGCTCGTCGTCTCGCAGCAGGACCAGAAGTCGCAACTGCAGAACAAGATCCGCGCGATGGAGGTGCTCCGCTCGCGTCTGCTCGACCTGCGCATCGCCGAGCAGGAAGCCGAACGCTCCCGCATGCGCAAGAGTCAGGTCTCCACCGGAGACCGCTCAGCGAAGATCCGCACGTACAACTATCCGCAGAGCCGCGTGACCGATCATCGCATCGGGTACACCACGCACGATCTCGCGGGCGTGATGGACGGCAAGATCGACGATCTCATGGACGCGCTGCGCCTCGCTGACATCGAGGAGAAGCTCGCCGGCGACGGCGCGTGAGCCCGGCGGTGGTGGGCACGGCCACGCCCGACTCATCCGGCGCGCCGATCACCATCGGCGAACTGCTCGACGAACTCGCGACCACGCTCGCCGGTCCGAACGTCCCGCCCGCCCGCGCTGACGCGCGGGATGTCATCGCTTGGGTGCTCGATCAACCGCGCTTCTGGCCGTCGGCGCATCGCGATGACGTGCTGAGCGCTGACGCGGTCGCGCACGTGCGCGAGGCGGCCGCCCGCCGAGCATCCGGCATGCCGATGCAGTACGCGGTGCGGCGCGCGCCGTTCCGGCATCTGACACTGACGGTCGATGAACGCGTGCTCATCCCGCGGCCCGAGACCGAGATCCTCGTCGAGCTGGTGCTCGCGGCGCAGCGCGGGGGGAAAGGCCGCGTGGTGGACGTTGGGACCGGATCCGGTGCGATCGCCCTCGCGTTGGCTGCCGAAGGGAGCTTTGCCGAGGTGCATTGCGTTGACCTCTCGGCGGACGCGCTGGCGGTGGCACGCGCGAACGTCGCGGCGATCCCCGAGGAGAAGCGCGACCGGTTGCGCTTCCACCAGGGGTCGCTGCTCGAGCCGGTGCGGCAACTGCGGTTCGACACTGTGGTGTCCAACCCTCCGTATATTTCGCGGGCGGAATCGGCGCAGTTGCCGTCGTCGGTGCGCGACTGGGAGCCGCATCTGGCGCTGTTCGCGGACGACGATGGCATGGCGGTGATCCGCGCGTTGGTCCCGCAGGCTGCGGACGTGCTCGAACCCGGCGGGTTGTTGGCGATGGAGGTGGACTCGCAGCGCGCCGATCTCGCGGCCGCCGCGGTGCAGGCCGATGGCCGATTCACGGACATCGAGATGCGACTCGACTTGACCGGCCGCCGGCGGTTCGTGGTGGCCCGACGACAGGAGCGGTGATGCTGAGCGACAAGGCGGTGGAACTCGGGCGACTCATCGGCCAGAGCAACGAATACCAGGCCGTGAAGCGGGCCAACGAATCCCTCAACGGCGACCGCGAGGTCGTCACCGCGCTGCAGCGCATGGACGAACTCCGCCATGAGGCGCAGCAGATGATCGAACGCGGCGAGCAGCCCACGCCGGCCATGGAGCAGGAACTCGACCAGCTCCTCGGCAAGGTGCAGGCGAGCACGATCTACCAGCGCGTCATCGCGTCGAACGAGAACTTCGACAAGGTGATGGTGCAGGTGAACCAGTGGATCCTCGAAGGCATCAAGAAAGGCGCGACGAGCTCGATCATCACGTTGGGCTGAACGTGGCGCCTCGCGGTCGACTCATCGTGTTCGAGGGCGGGGAGGGAGCGGGGAAGACCACCCAGCTCCGTCGCCTCGCCGCGCAACTCAACGACGATCGCATTCCCCACTACGTGTTCCGTGAGCCGGGCGGCACACCGCTCGGCGACGCTATCCGCGACCTGTTGCTGCACACGGACGGACACGTCGAAGCTGCGGCGGAAGCCGCGCTCTTCATCGCATCGCGGGCGCAGCTGGTGGGCGCGGAGGTGCGACCGGCCCTCGAGCGTGGCAAACACGTGCTGCTCGACCGGTTCCTGCTCTCCACGTACGCGTATCAGATCCACGGTCGTGGCCTGCCCGAGGAAGCGCTGCGTGTCGCCAACCGACTGGCGACCGGCGGTCTCGTGCCCGACCTCACGTTGTTGTTGACGCTGCCACCCGAGACCGGGCTCGCGCGAGCCGGGGCGCGAGGCGCCGCCGATCGCATCGAACGCGCCGACGTCGATTTCCACGAGCGCGTCGCGCACGCGTTCGCGGTCTTCGGTACCAGCGAGTGGCAGCGCGCGCATCCTGAATGCGGGCCGATCATCGCCGTCGATGCCCGCGGCACGGTCGACGATGTGGGCAAGCGCGTCAGTGCGGCGGTCCATCACGCGCTGCCGGAGTTGGTCCGCCCCTCGGTGACGTCCGCATGAACCGCCTGCGTGTCATCGGCTCAGCCCTCGTGATCCTCGCCGCCGCGTACGCCGGCGGCTGGCTCGTGCAGCGCGTGATCCGCGGCCGCGACACGAGCGAGCGCGATGGGGCGATGCTCCTCCAGAGCGTCATGCAGCGCGTGCAGGACAGCTACGTCGATCCGATCGACGAAGAACGCATGTGGGAACTCGCGATGAAGGGCATGATCGAGGAGATGGGTGATCCGAACACCGCGTATCTCACGCCGGACCGCTTGGAACGCCTGAACCGGACGGCGAGCAACTCGTACACCGGCGTCGGCCTCGTGGTGGACGTGCGCGAGGGCTGGGTGACGGTGGTGCAGACGCGGCCCGGCTCGCCGGCCGAGAAGGCCGGGCTGCAGCCCGGCGACCGCCTGGTGGAGATGGATGGCAAGTCGATGCGCGGCTGGACCATCGCAGAGGCGCGAACGGGATTCCGTGGCCCCACCGGGAGTTCGGTCGCGCTCCGCATCGAACGCGGCGCCAATACCAGGCTCAACGTCTCGCTCGAACGTTCGGCGATCTTCGTGAGTGCGATCGCCCGCGCGACGGTGATCGAGGGTGGCGTCGGGTATCTCGCGGTGACCACCTTCAGCGACTCCACCGAGAAGGAGTTGATCAGCACGGTCGACTCGCTGCGCCAAGCGGGTGCACGGTCGATCATCCTCGATCTGCGTGGCAATCCGGGCGGCCTGCTCTCGCAGGGCGTCGGTGTGGCCGATCTCTTCCTGCCCGCCGGCAAGCTCATCGTCAGCACGAAGGGGCGGGTGGAGACGGTCACCGCGGCCTACGTCGATTCGACGGCGGAGCGATGGTCGGATCTCCCGGTCGCGGTGCTCGTGAACCGCGGCACGGCGAGCGCAGCGGAGATCGTCGCGGGAGCGTTGCAAGACCACGACCGCGCGATCGTCATGGGGCGCGCGACGTACGGCAAGGGCAGCGCGCAGGCGATCTACAATCTCGAGAACGGGGCGGCGCTCTCACTCACCAACGCGCGCTGGTTCACGCCGCTGGGCCGCAGCATCGAGTACAAGCAGCCGGACGAGACGCCAGTCGTGGATGCCGATACGTCGCGGCCGGAGTTCCGCACCGCGACGGGCCGTGTGGTGTACGGGGGCGGTGGCATCGTGCCTGACCTGGCGGTCGGCGACAGCGCACCGGATCCGGCGGAGCGTCGGTTCTACTCGCAGATCGGCCGCGAGGTGCCTGCGTTCCGTCAGGTCGTGCGCGACCTCTCGACTGCGCTCGTCCGCGAAGGTGCGGTAGCGGACTCCAACTTCACGCCGCAGGCGGCCTGGCGACAGCGGCTCCGCACGCAGATGGAGCGGCAGAACCTCTACGTCGATGCGGTGACGTATGAGGAGTCGGCCGAGATGCTCGACCGCTTGCTCGGGAACGAAGTCGCACGGGTGGGTTTCGGTGTGCCGTTCGCGCAGCGGCGACAGGTGCGGATCGATCCGGTGGTGCAGCAGGCCGCCGAGCGTCTCCGGCGCGCCAAGAAGGCGCGCGACGTGTTCACCGCGGAGTGAGCAGCGCGGCCTGATCGATGACCTTCACGCCCGCCGGTGGCGTGAACGTGAAGACTCCCGAGGGCAGCCTGGAGCCGGTGCGCACCTTCCGGAACTCCAACGTGCGCTGCAGGCCCGAGAGTTCGGTGAACTCCGCGCGACGCACGACGGCCATCCTCGGGTCGATCCACAATGTGGCCTTGGTGAATGGCGCATCGCTCCCCGAGCGCGGAGCGAGGCGGATGGTACGCACCGCGGTGTTCTCGATCGTCGAGTCGCGGAGACCGGTGATGGTGAAGCGTTTCGCCGGCTCGCGCAGCACCGTGGCCGCGATGTCGAGCCCGGCACCCACCGCCCGTGGCACCTTCAGGACCTGTCCTTTCGCGCTGCTCGGCAGGTACAGCCACAACACCTCACCATCGGCGACGATGCGGTCGTCCGGTGGTGTGGTGAAACGGAAGGCGAACCTCTGGCTGCCTTGCTGGAAGAACTCGCCGCTCGAGCGCATGGGCGTACCGCCGCGTGCACTGCTGATGAACTGCGTGAACTCCGCGCGCAACGAACGCGAGCCGCGGTAGGTCGCGGCGGTGCGTTCGAGCAGGGCGATGTTGGCGCTGTCGGACGGTGCGGCCGCGACTCGCCCGCCGCCTGCCTGCGCCGCCGCTTCCGGCGCGACGAGCGCGGCGGTGATGCACAGCGCGACCGCGATCACACGCGTCGCACGCGTCACGTGCGGGGGCCGGCGATGGTCCGGCCGATCGCCTCGGCCACGCGCCGCAACTCCCGGACGGTGTCGGTGAACTGCTCCGGCGTCTGCGACTGCGCGCCGTCTGACATCGCCTTCTCCGGCTGCGGATGCACCTCGATCAGGATGCCGTCCGCCCCGGCCGCCACGGCTGCGCGCGACATCGGCAGCACCTTGTCGCGGCGCCCGGTGCCGTGGCTCGGGTCGGCGACGATCGGCAAGTGCGAGAGCTGCTGCACCACCGGGATCGCCGTGAGGTCGAACAGGTTGCGCGAAGTGGTGTCGAAGCTGCGCAGCCCGCGCTCGCAGAGGATCACCTGCGAGTTGCCCTCGGCGAGCAGATACTCGGCCGAGAGCAGTAGGTCCTGGATGGTGGCGGCCATGCCGCGCTTGAGCAGCACCGGCTTGCCGATCTTGCCTGCCGTCTTGAGCAGCGAGTAGTTCTGCATGTTGCGCGCGCCGATCTGGATGCAGTCGGCGTACTCGGCCACCAGGTGCGCGCCTTCGTCATCCATCGCCTCGGTGACGATGGCGAGGCCCGTCTCGCGCTTGGCGAGGGCGAGCAGCTCGAGGCCCTTCTTGCCCATACCTTGGAACGAGTACGGCGACGAGCGCGGCTTGTACGCGCCACCGCGCAGTGCGACGGCGCCCCCGGCCTTCACGGCGCGCGCTGAGGCGAGGATCTGCGCTTCGGACTCCACCGAGCACGGGCCGGCGATGATCGGCACCGCATTGCCCCCGAAGACCACGCCCGGCGCGATGGTGACCAGCGTGTTCTCGGGCCGCCACTCGCGCGAGACCTGCTTGTACGGATTGGAGACGTGGATGACCTCGGCGACGCCGGGCAGGTCCTCCAGCGCGGAGCCGTCCACGCGGCCATCGTTGCCCACGAGGCCCACCGCCGTCCGCTGGGCGCCCGGCATCGGCTGCGGCGTGTAGCCCTTCTCCCGGATCCAATCACAGACGCGCGCGATCTCCGCTTCGGTCGCGCCGGTCTTCATCACCACCAGCATCGTCGTCTCCTTAGGCGGCGGTGGGTTCTTCGCCCTGATCATCCACCGCACGGCCGTTCATGCGCACGCTCACGAGCGACGAGACGCCCGGCTCCTGCATCGTCACACCGTACACGGCGTCGGCCGCCTCGGTGGTGGTGCGCGGATTGTGCGTGATCACGATGAACTGCGTGTTCTTCTTGAACTGGTTGAGCATCTTCACGAAGCGCCCGATGTTCTGGTCGTCGAGCGGCGCGTCCACTTCGTCGAGCAGGCAGAACGGGCTCGGCTTGGTGAGGAAGATGCCGAACAACAGCGACAGCGCGACGAGCGCGCGTTCGCCGCTCGAGAGCAGGTGGATGCGCTGCGTGCGCTTGCCGCGCGGGCTCGCGTGGATCTCGATGTCGCAGTCGAGCGGACGGTCCGGGTTCTCCAGCCGGAGATCGCACTCGCCGCCGCCGAACAGCGTCATGAAGATCTCGCGGAAGTGCGTGCGCACCTGCGCGAAGGTCGTGAGGAACAGGTCGCGCGCGGTGACGTCGATCTCCTTGATCGCCGTCTGGAGCTTCACCTGCGCATCGGCCAAGTCGGCGCGTTGCGTGGTGAGGAACTCCAGGCGCTTGGTCTCCTCCTCGTGCTCCTCGATCGCGAGCGGGTTCACCGGGCCGAGCTGCTCGATCTGCTTGCGCAACTCGTCCGCTTCCGTGCGCAGCGCGTCGTCCTCGGCCACCACGGGCTCGTACCCCGCCATGAGTTCGTCGAGCGGGCGACGCCATTCGGCTTCGAGGCGTTCCCGGATCGCCGTACGCTTGCCCGACAGCTCGGCGAAGCGGAGTTCGGCGAGGTGCAGCGCGTTGGCGCCCTCGTCGGCCCCACGACGGCCGCTGTTGAGCGACTGCTCGGCGTCGTTGAGCGCGGCGTCCGCTCCCCGTACGGCTTCTTCGGCGGCGGTCAGTGACCCGTCCGCTTCGGTCTGCGTGATGCGGCGCGCTGCGATCTCCTGCTGCCACACGCCCATCTGTTCCTCGAGTTGCCCGTCTTCCTGCGCGAGCGTCGCCAGCTCGCGCTCCAGCGACTCCAGGCGACTCACCGCTGACGCCCGCTCGCGGTCGAGCCGCTCGCGACGTTCGGTGGCGACCTGGCGACGGGCCTCGGCCTGCGCGTGGGCGACCTGATGCGCGGCCCGGGCTTCGCGGGCCTCGTCCTGCAACCGCTCAGCGACCACCAACAACGCGCGCGCGCCGTTGGCCGCGTCGTCGGCGGTGACCGCCTGCTGATTGGTCTCTTCCTGCGCCGAGATGCTGGCCGTCACCCGTTCGCCGAGTTCGTTGTGCCGGCCGGCGAGCTTCTCGCGCAGCGCGACGGCGTCGGCGAGTTCGCGCGCGGCGCGCTCTCGCACACGGTCGCGCTCGTTGCGGACCTGCGCGGCCTGCGCCGCGGACTGTTGTGCGTTGGCCGTCGCATCTGCGGCGGACGCCGCAGCGGATTCGGCCTGCACGACCTCGTCGTGCACCTGCTGTGCGGCGGCCTGCACCGCCGCACGGCGGATCTCGATGGTGCTCAGCGTCGCACGCAACTCCTCGAGTTCGGCACGACGACGCAGCGGGCCGGCACCGGCTTCCTTCGCCGGCAGCCACATCGCGCCACGGGCGTCGATGAAGCCGTTGCCGTCGTCGGTCGCCCGCACCTTGCCGAGCAGGGCACGCACCCAGTTGCCGGCAGCGCCTTGCGTGCGCACGCGCGCGGCGAGTTCGTCGGCGTCGAGCGAGAGCGCGCCGTTGTTGATCGCATCGAGCGGGAGCAGCAGCAGCGCGCCGGGGTTGGCTTCGGCATGCCACGCGCGCACGGCGTCGGCCGCCGCACGATCCCGCACCACCACGGCGTGCACCGTTGGGCCGAGGAAACGCTCGACCTGTGCGGCCACCGCGGTGTCGGCGCCGATGAAGTCGGAGAGCGGACCGAGCACGGCGTCTCCACCGAAGCGATCCTTCTCGCGCAGCAGTCGCGCGGCGGCGGGCGCGAGGCCCACACGTTCCCGCTCGAGTCCTTCGAGTGCGGCGAGCTTGCCCTGCAGCGCCGTGTGTTCCTCTTCCACGCGCCGGACATCGGCGCGCGCGGCCGCTTCGCGCTCGCGCGCGGTGCGTGCGGCGGCGCGCGCCTGGTCGAGTGCGTTCTCGGCGGCAGCGGCTTGTTCGCGCGCCATCGCCAACTGCTCGTCGGCGCCACTCAGCTCCCGCTCCGCGAGTTGCAGGCGTGATGCGAGCGCTTCGTGTTCGGCGAGCAACGCTTCGGAGCGCTGCGCGACCTCGGCGAGCTCGCGCTCGGCGTTCTCACGTTCGAGTTCCAGGCGACGTACCCGGTCGCGCAGTTCACGCACCGCACGGTCGGCATCGTCGGCGGCCGACCGCGCGGCGATCACGCCGCCTCGCGACGTGTCCTCGGCGGCGACCTTCTCCTGCAACGCGTGCGCGGCGGACTCCAGCGCCATCACGCACTGCTGTTCGTCCTGCTGCGCTTGCTCGAACTCGCCGCGCACGCGGTCGCCGAACGCGGCGCCTTCGGCGCGCTCCTGCGCCGCGCGCTCGCGGCGGGAGAGTGCGTTGCGATGCCGCTCCTCGGCGACGGCCAGCTGCTGCTGCAACTCGAGCACCGCCTGTCTCGCACTGGAGGCGACGAGCGCACGCTCATGGCGCGTGGTCTCGGCGGCGGCGCGTGCGGCGTGTGCGCTGTCGCGTGCGGCCTCGGCGTCGCGCACCGCTTGCTGCGCGGTGGGCAGGGCCTCGCGGAGATCGGCCAGGCGCGTCTCGAGCTCGCCGAGCTCGCTGTGCCACGCCGTCATCTCGCGCGAGGCGAGCGTGAGTTCCACGGCGAACCGGCGCGTCGTGATCTCGGAGTGCTTCTCGGCGCGACGGCGCTGGCGCAGCAGCGAGCGCACCTGTGTCTGCACTTCGGAGGTCAGGTCGTCGATGCGCAGCAGGTCGGCGCTCGTGGCCTCGAGCTGCCGCTCCGTGGAGCGGCGGCGATCGCGATAGAGCCCGACGCCAGCCGCTTCCTCGAACAGCTCGCGGCGATCGTCCGGGCGGTCCGAGAGCAGCGCGTCGATCATCCGGCTCTCGATCACCACGCCGGAGTCGGCGCCGAGTCCGGTGCCACGCACGAGGTCGTGGATGTCGCGCAGGCGGCACGGCGCGCGGTTCAGGAAGTAATCGCTCTCCCCGGACCGCGAGAGGCGGCGCGTGATCACGACTTCCTTGAACGGTACCGGGAGCGAACCGTCCTCGTTCTCGAAGTGCAGTGAGACTTCGGCGATGTTCACCGCGCGGCGCGCCGAGGAGCCCTGGAAGATGACTTCTTCCATCTTCGCGCCACGCAGCAACCGCGCGCGCTGCTCGCCGAGCACCCAACGCACCGCATCAGACACGTTGGACTTGCCGCAGCCGTTGGGACCCACGATCGCCGTCACACCCGGCTCGAACGTGAGATAGGTCTGGTCCGCGAACGACTTGAATCCGTGCAACTCGAGCTTGGTCAACCGCACTTAGAACGTTCTCCCGGTTCGCACGGCCACTACGGGCGCTGCGCCTGCGTCGCGGAGCGACAGCGCGAGCAACACCGATTGGCCGGGGGTCTCAAAGGCACCCGCGAAGAGGCGGGCGTTCCCATCATCCTGCAGCAATGCATATGCGACGATCCCTTGGGCCTCCCACTGCGCGAGCGCAGCAGGTACCGCACCCGGCGGGACCGACTCGGCGAGCAGGAGCGCGTACGGCGCGCGCACCACCCGTCCCACATCCTGTCGTACGAGTCCTCGGTCGCGCAGCGAGACGAGGAAGGCTTCGGCCTCCGCCCGGTCGCGCCACGCGCCGGTGAGGGCCCGGTACCACGTCCGCCCATCCGCGCCGAGTTGGACGGGGGACACGGTCGGCGCGGGGAGTCGCACCCCACGCATCGCGAGGGAGGAATTTGCACCCGCGAGGGTATTCGCCGCTACGAGTTCGAGACCGAAAAACGACGCGCGCGCCGAGTCCTCGGGGTTGACAACCGCTCCGAGGGTGATGGTGTCCGCGACCGAGCGCGGAGGGGCAGCGTTCGACTCGGCGGCCTCCATGCGGTTGGCCTTGGCGTCGAGAACTCCCGCAGCACCTGCGTCGGACCCCGGACGCTCCCGCTTAGCATACCACCAGCCGGCACCGCCGACCACCGCCGCGAGTCCCATCGCCGCCAGCGCGACTTTGAGACGCTTCCGTAGCCTCTCGCGCGCCAGCTCCTTGGGGTGCGGCGGCAGCGGGGCCAGAGGGGGCAACTCTGCCTCCGGACGGTCCACTGTCGCCAGCAGCGGCCACGCGCGCATGACGGCCGGCGGGAGATCCACGGCGACCACGCCGTCCACCTGCGCGATCAACGTGGGTAGCCCGGGCGCATCGGCTGGGACCACGATCAACAGCAACGCGTCGACCTCGCGGAACCCGGCGATCAACCGCGGCCAGCGTGCACTCTCCAGCAGCAGCCGTTCGGCCACCGGCCCGTTCCCCGACGGGAGGATGAACAGCCGCGCATCCTCGAGATGCGGCGTCGCGATCGCGGACACGCTCAGGCCATCGCGGAAGCACTCGAGCAGCCCCGGGGCCTCCGGTGTACCGCGGAGTTCGGGAAGGTCCCCCGCGAGGTCGCCGATCGCCACGCGACGGTCGCCGCGCTGCGCCTTGGCGATCCCGAGCGCTACCTGGGATGCGGCCCGCGGATCCCGACCGATCACCAGCGCTGCCGCCACGTCATCGAGTGCTCCGGCGACCCGTTCGCCCTCGGCCGCCCATTCCTCGGGCGACACGAGGTCACCCGTCACGGCGCGCCCTCGAACACCCAATACGGGAGCCGTGAGGCCATGCCGGCCCGCTCGGCCGCGTCCCGCGTATCGTACGGCCCGAGTACCACGCGCCAGATGGCGATGCCATCTCGGCTGCCGGCGATCACTCGAGCGGTTCGCCCGTCCACCACGATGCGTTCCGCCATCTCCTTCGCCCGGTCCTCGGCGAGGAGCGTGGCGAACGACACCGTCCAGATCTCGCGCGCCGGACGGTCCCCCGGCTGCGCTGGTGCGGGTTCGCGGTCCTCGGGAGCAGGCGGGGTCACCGGCGGCGGCATCACACGCTCCGCCGCGTTGGCGTTGCCGTAGCGCGCCGCCATCATCGCGGCCAATGCGCTGTCGGCCGCTGCGGAGTCGGCGGCGTACTCCTCGAACTCCACCGGTTTGTCGAGCCCGGCAGCGCGTGGCCGGAAGCCGTTCCAGCGCGCCTGCAGCCACAGGTCCGAGGCGCCGCGCAGGTAGCGCAGTCGCTCGCGACCGGTCTCGGCGTCGACATGCACCACGTCGGCACCGCGGGTGAGCAGCACACGCCCGTCGGGCGTGACCAAGGGCAGATCCTCACGCCAGCCGCCGGGCAGCGCTGCGATCACGCGTTGGGTGCCGAGCGAGACGACGTGGATGGAGTCGTTGGCTGCCAGTCGCACGAGCAGGTAGCGACCATCGGGATCCATGCGCAGTCCGATCGGAGCGCCCGGGAGCGCGATCCTGCCCGTCTCACGCTCCGCGAAGCGATCGATCACGCGCAGCGCGGACTCCGACGTGCCGACGAACAGGCGATCGCCGCTCGGCGTCGTCTCGATCACCGAGATGGAACGTCCCATCGAGATGGTGAGCGCGGTGGTGAGATCGCGCGAGCGCAGCGCCGTCACGGTTTCCCCGGAGACGAACCACACGCGGTCACCGGCCGGTGTGCGGAGCACTTGCTCAACGCGTGGCAACGTGGCGGAGTCCGTGAGCCGTGTCTCTGGTGGGATGACGCGGGAGATGCTCGCGCCGCTGTTGCCGTTGCGCACCGTGATGAGGGCACCATCCGGCTGTGGCACGAGCAGATCCGCGCCGCCCACCGGCTCCCAGCTCCACGTCGCGACGGGCGTCACCCGCAGCACACGTCCGTTGGCGTCGAAGCCGAACACGGACGCCCCTTCGGCGCGTGCCGCGCTGCCGAGCACCGCGCTGCCGAGTGTCTCGACGTTGCCGAGCCGCAGATCGACGGAATAGACGCGCCCCGCGGCGTCACGGCCGAGCAACACGCTCAGGAAGTCGTCGAACCCGAGCAGTCCCGACGTCACCGGCACCTTGTCGCGGGATTCCCAGAGTACGGAGTCGCGCCCGGCCCGGTACGCATACGCGTGACCGCCTTCGCGCGGCACACGGATGATGATCGCGTCAGGACCGACGCCGGAGGGAACAGAGCTGGCGACGAGGCGGGTCTCGCCGCACGCAGCAGCGACGAGACCGACGAAGAGGACGAGGAGTGGGCGCACGACCGGAAACTAGCGCCCTCAGGGCGTCAGAACGACTGCCCCAGCGTCCAGAACCAATAGCCGCGCTTCAGGCTGCCGTCGCGCGGGATCGAGTAGTCCCAGCGCAGCAGCGCGAAGTTGAACAGGTTGAGTCGGATGCCGAACCCGTAGCTCCGCAGCGGATACCGCTGCGTGATGAAGTCGTAGTTGTCCGGACGCGTGAGCGACACGGTTTGTCCCTTCGACCACGCCATCCCGAAGTCATAGAAGAACAGGCCATCGACCGGGGGCAACGAGATCGGGAGGACGCCGAGGTCGACCCGGCGGAGGAGCGGGAACCGGAGTTCCGCATTGGCGTAGGCGACTCGACTACCGAGCAACTGCGTGGCCGCGCACGCCGAGGGATCCGTGGTCGAACTCGAGCAATCCCCGGCGATGAGCTCGCGGTCATAGCCGCGCACGAAGTCCGGTCGCCCGATGAACTTCGGGAACTCGGCCTCATCGCGCCCGACCGAGACGTTCGCCGCGACCCGCGTGGCGAGCGTGAGGAAGTTGAACAGGATCGCATCGTACCGACGGTAATCCATGCCGTAGGTCGTCCACTGCACGTTGCCCGCGATCTGTTCGATCGAGAAGCGATAGCGCTGGCCGTAGATCCCGCCCGTCGATCCCATGAGGGCATTGTCCTTCACGTACGCGATCGACGGTGAGAAGTAGTTCAGCGAACTCTGGTTCACCATCGAGTCGAGGAAGAACCCGGTGGAGAAGCCCTGGTTGAGGTCGATCCCCTGGCTGACGAACATCAGGGAGCGGTCGATGTTGGTGAAGCCGGCCCCGAACTCGAACCGCGTGAACCGATTGAGCGGGTAGTTCACGCTCACGTATGGCTGGCGCAGGATGTACCGCGCGATCGCCTGCTGCTGCAGGAAGAACCCGCCGCCGCCGGTCTGTTGCGACGCGGCGAGGAAGAAGAACGGCTGGTGCTGGAATCCGATCTGGTACTGATAGCGCCCGGCGAGGCTCGCGTACTCGGCGAAGAGCTGTGCTTCACTGATCCGGCCGTTGATGCCGCCGGCCAGCGTCAGACGCTTGTTCCCGAGCAGATCGGCGAGGACGATCGCGGTGCCGCCATAGACGCCGCGTCCGAAGTTGTCCTGGGCGTATCCGACCGAGGGCTGCGCGACGTACTCGGGGCGCAGACCTCCCTTGTAGGGGTCGCTCTTGAACGTGCGGGCATCCGGCAGCGCGAGTGTGGCGCTGTCGAGCAAGGCCGCCACCGAGAGACTGGACTCCTCGCGCGACGACGGCAGCGCCGCCGGGCGAATCCCGCCGTCACCGCGGTACACCGCGCGGCGGCGCGGATTGGCCGCCGCATCGGCCGCCGCACGCGCGGCGGCGATCGAGTCACTCATCGCGCGCGACATCGCGGCGATGTTCGCGGCGGCCGCTTCACGCGCGAGGGCGCTGGCGTTGTCCGCCGTGGCGACCACCACCGTCGGCTGCGTGGGGCGGAACGGGTCCTTCTTCAGCTGGCGCGGGTTGACGATGCTCCAGACGGTGAAGTCGCCCTTGTCGTGGTACGTGAACGCGAGCTTGTCCGCGTCGCGCGCCCACGACATCACCGGGCTGTGCTCGGTGAGCGAGAGCACGCCGCCCACGAACTTCGTCAGCTGGAAATGCTGCTGCTCCCCGAGGTCATACAGGAACAGCTGCGGGATGCCGGTGCGATCCGACACGAAGGCCACGGACTTGCCGTCCGGCGCCCAGTTCGGGTTGAGGTTCTTGCCGTCCTGCCCGGGAATGACGCTCGTCTCGCCTGACTCGAGGTCATACAGTGAGATCTGCCAGGGGCCGAGTTTCAGCGTGCCGAGGTCGGTCTGTGGCCCGCGTTCACTCGCGAACGCGATGTATCGGCCGTCCGGCGACCACTGCGGCATCAGGTCGCCGTAGGGGTCGTTGGTGAGGCGCTGCATGTTCCGACCGTCGACGTCGATCATGTAGAGGTCGGAGAGACCACCTTCACTACCGCTGAAGACCAGCTTGCGACCGTCCGGCGACCACGTCGGGCCGATCATCGCCTGGAGCTTCGTGTCGAGTCGGCGCACGACCTGCTTGCGACGCAGGTCGTACAGATACAAGACGTCCTTGCCTTTCCGCTGTGCGGTGAACGCGAAGAGGCGACCGTCGGGAGAGAACGACCCCTGCGAGTACAGGAAGCGGAGTTCCTCGAACTCGGGGTCGAGCGTGCTCTTGGTGAGCCGCTTGAGCCGCTTGCCGGTCGTCGCGTCCGCGAGGTAGAGGTCGAGGAACACCTCCGCGCGCAGCAACGAGCCGGTGGAGATGTAGGCGATTTGCTTGCCGTCGGGCGAGAGTGCCGGCGCCACGTAGATCGGGATGATGCCACCCGTGCGCCGCGCGTTCAGCATCGAGGAGGCGACCTTTCGCGGGCGCTCCAACTCGGCGACCTGCGGCAGGAACCGCGTCTGCACGTCCTCCTGCCATTCGTCGCTCAGCTCCTCGAGCGCCATGCCCGTGTAACGACGGAACGCGCGGTCCACGCCGAGACTCGGCGTCGCCTGCATGATCTCGCCGATCACCTCGTCGCCCCAGCGCTTGCCGACGTACGCCCAGAGCGACTCGCCGAAGCGGTATGGGAAGTAGAGGTCGGGACGTTCGGTCATCTGCTCGACGCTCGGGATGTTCCCGTTCAGCGCCGCATCGCGCATGATGGCATCGGTATAGACATGCTTGGGGCCGATCGACAGGTACTCGGCCATGCCTTCCGCGTACCAGAGCGGCGGCGACACGGCGGCCAAGGTCTGGAGCCCGGCGCCCGCACGGCCGCGCGCGAAGATGTCGTACTGGAAGACGTGCACCATCTCATGCGCGAGCACGTGCTCGGCCTCGCCGAGGTCGCCGGCGAAGAAGAACATGTTGCGCTGCCGAAGGGCGTCCGTGACGCCGCCGGTCCCTTCACCCAGATCGCCGAGCACGTTGTTCTGTGCGAACTCCGTGCGCGATCCGAAGATGATGATGGGTTTCCGTTCCTTGAACTCGTGCCCGAGGATGCGCTTGAGGCGCGCGTAGCTGCGCTCGGCCATCTGGCCGGTGTAGCGGGCCGCGGTCTCGAGCTCCGGATAGTAGTGCACGTCGAAGTGCTCGGTCTTCAGCACCTGCCAGTCGAACTCCCGGAACTGGACGTGGTTCTGGCCGAAGTAGCCGCCCTGCGCACCCGCGGGGAGCGCGGTGGCGGCGAGCAGGGTGAGCAGGAGGCGGAGGCGACGCATACGGAGTGGCTCCTCAGGCGGAGACGGGGACGGCCGGGGCATCACCCCAGAGCCGCTCGAGCTGATAGAACGAACGGAGGGCCGGATGGAACACATGCACGACGAAATCGACGTAGTCGAGCAGGACCCAGCGGCCTTGTTCGAGCCCTTCGATGGACTGCACCGTGAGGCCTTCCCGCTTGAGCTCGTCCATCACGTGGCCGGCGGTCGCGCGGACATGCGTGTCCGAGGTGCCGCTGGCGACGATGAAGAAGTCCGCCATGTCGGAGACCGGACGGAGGTCGAGCACGACGACATCGTTGGCCTTGTTGTCCACGAGGACGGACGCGGCACGACGCGCGGCGTAAAGTGAGTTCGGGGCAGCCTTGGCCATCGATTGGGCAGGGGAAGGGCAACTGAAAGTGCGAACCCGTGGATACGGGAAAGGTTCCCCTCGCGCGGGGTGGAAGCAAGCGACGGGGCGGTCCGAACTCGGACCGCCCCGTCGCTCTACCCGCTCTACTCCACCTTCTGTCATCTACCTGCTGCCATCAGCCCTTAATCACCCACACCTTGATCTCGGGCTTCACATCGGCGTGCAGGCGGATCGCCACCTTGTACACACCGAGCGCCTTGATGGGCTCGTGGAGGTCGATCATGCGCTTCTCGACCTGCGTGAAGCCCTGTGCCTCGAGCTGGTGCGCGATGTCGGCCGACGTGACCGAGCCGAAGAGCTTCCCCTCTTCGCCGACCTTGGCCGAGAAGGTCAGCGAGACCTCCTCGAGCTTCTTGGCGATCGCCGAGGCAGCGTCGCGACGGGCGTTCTCCGCCGCCTCCAGCCGCTCCTTTTCTTGCGCGATGCGCTTCTTGTTGCCCGGGGTCGCCTCGTAGGCGACGCCGCGCGGAAGCAGGAAATTGCGGGCATAACCGGACGAGACGTCCACGATGTCACCGGGATGTCCGAGATTGTCCACGGCCTGCCGAAGAATGACTTCCATGTTTACTCCGAACGTTGGGATTGCTGCCGCGGGCTGCGGCGCCAATCGAACCAGGTATCGCCGAGTCCCAACCCGGCAGCTGCGAGCATGATGTACGGCCAAGTGAAGAGGATGAACAGCGTGAGCATCACCGCCATCACCGGGCCAGGCGCGAGGAACCACACCACCACTCCGAGTCCGCGCAGCGCGTACAACACGCCGAACAGCATCAGGAGATTGTAACCGACCCACCGGACCGTCTCCCCCAGCGGCAGCGCCAGGCAGAGCAGGCCGATCACCACCGGCCACACCAGCATCTCGTCGAAGCGGAAATCCCGCAGGCGACTGAGCGGAGGTCCGACCCGCTCACGCCCGACGCGATGATACACCGCCCACGCCAACGCCAGCACGACCAGCGACTGCAACAGCAAGAGCGCGGGGAAGACCCGGACGCCGAACGCGGGCAAGAGATCGAGCCCACGCTCCACGGTCTCAACCCAGAACGGATCGCCACCTGCCTCGGTCCTGAGCGCCGCGAACTCTGACGACGATTTCGCGGCCACCCATTCGGCACGCGCGGCGTCCGCACGCACCGCCCATTCCGACTGCACCAGCGACGCTACCCCGTCCGACCCACCGCGCCAGCCGAGCAACGCCGCGCCGCAGACCCCGCTTACCACGGCCAAGGTGCGCAGCGCTCGGCTCAGGAAGTGCTGCCCGCGGGTCATCCCGAGGATCACTGTGAAGCCAAGAGCCAAGGAGACGGACCAGCCCAAAGCGAACAGGCCGAAAGCCCCAGCACTGCGCGAACCCTGCGTCACCACCCAGACCGCGAAGAGCGACCAGAGAACGGCCAATGACAGCCGTCCTCCGTTCCGCCACCCGATGATCGCCAACCCCGCACAGGTCGGAGCCAGCAACAGCATCGGGTCGATCACTGGAACGATCAGCCTCGTGGACGTTTCCGAGGCCAACCAGACCAGCATCACTACCGCGAAGACCGGTCCCCACCACCCCCGCTCGCGCGGGGGGACCGCTTCGTCCTCGGTCACGCCGCCTTACTGCGCGTTCTGGCTGCGCACGTAGGGCAGGAGCGCGAGGTACCGCGCCTTCTTGATCGCCTTGGCGAGCTGACGCTGGTGACGCGCATCCACGCCGGACAGACGGCTCGGGAGGATCTTCCCGTTGTCCGTGACGAAGCGCGACAGGAAGCGCTCGTCCTTGTAATCGATGAAACGGATGCCGGCTTCGGTCACCGGGCACACCTTCTTATTGCGGCGCATGGGGCTACTCCTCGTCGTCGTCGTCGTCGCCATCACGCGCACGGCGCGCGGCGAGCTGTTCTTCGGTCATCGGCGGAGCGCCGAGCTCATGCTCGTGCACCGAGATGAGGTAGCGGATCACGGTGTCGTCGAGCTTGAGCGAGCGCTCGAACTCGGGCAGCACCTTGCCCTCGGCCTTGAAACGCGCCACGACGTAGTAGCCGGCTTCCTTCGAGCCGATCTTGTACGCGAGCTGGCGGCGGCCCCAGTGGTCGAGCGTGATGGGTTCCTTGGTGCCGAGAAGCGAATGATGCTTTTCGATCTTCTCAGCGATGGCGGTGTCTTCGAGTGCAGAGTCGAAGATGTACACCGCCTCGTATTCACGAGACAATGCGGCAATCCTCCCTTTGGTCGTGATCGCCTCTGACGGGTTGCCGACGTCGGAGGAGAGCGGCAGTCGCCCGACCGCTCGGAGGGTCGGGCTGAAAACGTGCCGTATGGACAGCCCCCTAACGTACTGGCTTATCGGGACTTAGTCAACCGCGCCATGCCCTGTTCCGCCGCGATGTAGCCGAACGCGGCAGAGGGGCCGGTCGCCAGTACCGCCTCCCAGGCCTTCCGCGCCTCCGCCGTCCGGCCGTGAGAGGCGTGCCACTGACCCACCCCGTTCCCGATCGTCTGGCGCTCCAGCGCGCTCGGGCCCGCCCCCATCAGGGCGCTCTCAGCCAGTTCGCCCTTCATCCAGAGGAGCAGGCGATGGTAGCTCCCGTTCTCGATCACGTCCCAGTCGGCGCGGATCTTCGCCAGCTCGGCCTTGGCCTCATCGTGGCGGTCCAGGTGTGCCAGTGTCAGCACCCACCAATAGGTGGCGGCGACCCGTTGGTCGACGTTCAGGGCCACGCGGGCGTCCTCCTCCCAGAACGGCAACGCCTTGCCGAAGTCTCCGCTCACGAAATGCGCCAGCGCCAAGTGATATCGGATGTTCGAGTGCAAGGTGCTCGTCGGGATCCCGCGCGCATTCGGCTGGCCGTCAGGCTCCACCTCGTCCGCCTTGCCCGCCGTCACCTGACGCGCACGCGTCAAGTCGGCGATCGCCTTCGGGAAGTCCCGCAGCGAGATGTACCGATGCCCGCGATGCCGCAGCAGCCGCGGCTCATCCGGGTACAGGCGCAGACCCTCGGTGTAGATCGCCACCGCCTCGGCGAACGCGCCGGTGTAGCCGACCCGGCGCCCGTACCAGATGATGGAGTCGGCGTTCTGTGGGTGCCGCTGCCAGGCGGCGCGCGCCGCCTCCAGCTGAGGATTCGCCGCCGCCTGCGCTCCGAGGTCGGGACGAGCGAACGCGAGGGCCGCGAGGCCGAGGACGATTCTCAGGGACGATCGCATGGTCGGGATCGAAGGAGGTTTGCTTGGGTCCGTCGCCGAATGTAGACTCGTCGCAATGACCGACGCCAGCACCTCCCGCGCACCGCTCGGGCGCGAGACCCGTGTCGTGGTCTCGCGCGATGCGGTCTCGGCCGAACTCGAGTCGGAGACGGTCATCCTCGGCATGCACGACGGCGTGTATCACGGCCTCGAGCAAGTCGGGACCCGCATCTGGGCGTTGGCGGCGACGCCGACCACCCTCGGCGCCATCCACGAAGTGATCGCCGCCGAGTACGACGTGGATCCGGCGCTCGCTTGGCAGGACCTTGTTGCTCTCGCGCAGGATCTGCTCGCCGCGGGATTGCTCGATCACGTGCCCGACGAATAGCGCGATGTACCAGCTCGAGGACTACCTCCGCATGGTCGAGGACCCGTTGCGCACGCCGGCGTATCTCGCGGCGATGCGCGCGGTGATTCGACCGGGAGACCGCGTCCTCGATCTCGGCACGGGGTTCGGCTACTTCGCGGTGCACGCGTGCCGTGCGGGCGCGGCGCATGTGTGGGCCGTGGAGCCCAACGACGCCGTGGGACTTGGACCCGCGCTCGCCGCTGCGAACGGTTGTGCCGAACGGATCACGTTCGTGCAGGGGCGCGCCGACCAGCTCACGCTCGACGTTCGCGCCGACGTGCTGATCGAAGACTTGCGCGGCCTCTCGGCGCTGCTCGGGGCGCGCTTCGACGCGCTGCGGGACGTCAGCGCGCGGCTGCTCGCGCCCGGGGCGCGGCGCATCCCGTTTCGAGATGAACTCCTGATCGCGCCCGCGGAGCTGCCCTCCGACCTCCACCGCTACGCGGTCGGCGCGCCGAACGAGATAAGTGGGGTCAACATCGCGCCGATCCTCGAGCGCCGGCGGGAGGCGCTCCACCGCACCACCGCCGACCGCTCGGTGCTCCTCGCCGAGGGCGCCACGTGGGCGACGATCGACCTCGTTGCACTGCCGCCGGGTGACCCGCAGGGAGACGCGGAGTTCGTCGCGGCGCGCCCCGGGCGCCTCGCAGGCTTGATGTCCTGGTTCCGTACCTCGCTCGCGCCCGGGATCGGGTTCGAGACAGGACCCGCCGCGGGCCCGTCGGTCTACGATTGTGGCTTCCTCGCGATCGGTGAACCGGTGGACGTGATGCAGGGCGACCGGATCTCGGCGCGGATCCGCACGCGTTTCGACACATCCGAGTACGTGTGGGCCTGGGATGTTCTCGTGGAGCGCGCGGGTCGCCGGGTGGCGGAACGTCGCTGCTCGAACCTCGCCGACCGTGCGATGAGCGCCGCACGCCGTGCCGTGCGCGCCCCCGATCACCGCCCGGCGCGAACGCGGACCATCGACGAGATCGGGACACTGCTGCGCGCCGTGGACGGCCGCACTTCGCTCGGGGAGATCGCGACGCGGCTGTATGCGGAGCACCCCGCGACGTTCAGAGCGGAACAGGACGCGCTGCGCTGGGCAGGGGAGCAACTCGCCCGGTTGGACGAGGAGCCGCTACGCTGACGCGCCGGCGCTCATGAGCCGATTCCTCACCTGCTGGCATCGAGCGGGCGTGGCAGTGCCGGAGTCGATGATCGCGCTCGCCGATCGCTGGCTCGCGCGGGACGGACGCACAGTCCCCAGGCGCATCGTGCGTGGCGAGATCGCCTGCTGGCATTGGCCTGGCGCGTGGGCACCGGGTGCCGAGGACGCGCTGCCGCTCGATCGGGACGGATGGGTCGGCAGCGGCGTGATGCGGCTCGATGACCGCGATACGCTCGCGCGACGGTTGCGTGACCGCGGGAACGACGGCGCTCAGGACGACGCGTCACTCGCCTGGCGCTCCCTCGCCACCTGGGGCGACCACGCGGCGCGCGAGTGGTCGGGCGACTACGCACTCGCGGCGGTCTCCGCATCGCGTGGCCGGCTCGTGGCGGCGCGGAGTCCGTTCGGCGTGCGCGCTTGTTTCCACGTGAACGTCGGCGAGATCACCTGCGTGAGCGATGATCTCTCACTGCTGGTCGCGTTGACGGGAGCTCGGCGCGAGCCGCCGGACGAGGCCGTCGCCGAGTACCTCCGGTATGGGCGCCTCGTGACCCCGACGCTGACGTTCCACCGCGGCGTCGCGCGGATACCCGCGGCCTACACGCTCGTGGTGGAGCGCGGCGGCGCGGCGCGTCTCTCGCGGCACTGGACGCTGCCCACACCGGACATCCGGTATGAGGCGACGGAAGGCGAGCTGCTCGCCGAGTTCCATCAGGTGCTCGACCAAGCGGTCCGCGACCGACTCCGCGCGCCGCGGGCGGTGCTCATGTTGAGTGGTGGACTCGACTCTTCGGCGTTGGCGATCGCCGCGCGCCGCGCCGCGCCCCGCATACAACTGCACGCCTTCACCGGAGACTGGTCGTCACTCGTCGCCGATGACGAAGCCGAGTTCGCCGGGATGGCCGCGGCCGCGGCAGGCATCCCGCACGAGATAGTTCGTCGGCAAGCTGATCCGGAACTCGGTGAAGGTGCGCCCTTCGCGACGCCGGAGCCGGTGCCGGACCCCGAGCCGCGACTCACGCGGCAGGACGCGGTGCATCTCGCCGCCTTGGCTCCCGTCGCGTTGGTCGGCGATGACGCCGACACGTTACTGATGTCGCCGACGCTTCTCGAACAGCTGCGATCACAGGGCGTCGTGCGCACGGCGCGCGAGTGGGGCGCGCACCTCCGCCGCACCGGCGAGCGCCCGTGGCTCGGTATTCGACGCGACCTCGCGCGAGTCGTGGGCGGCGAAGCGCAGGACGAGGAGTCGGCCCCGACGTGGTTGCGCGCTCCGTTCGCGTCGGTGACATCGGCGACACCGGGAGCGTACGCGCGGATCGAACATCCGTCGCGCCCGCGCACGGCGCGGGCGCTCGCGGATCCGCTCTGGGACGCGAACGCATGGATCAACGATCCGGCGATGTCGGGGGTGGATCTCGTCACCCTGCTTCCGTTCATGGATCCCCGGGTGATCAGGTTCTGCCTGAGCCTGCCAGCGGTCCCGTGGCTTCAGAGCAAGTACCTCCTGCGGCGGGCATTCCGGGACTCGCTGCCTCCCGCGTTGCTCGAGCGCCCCAAGACGCCGCTGAGGGGCTACTACGCAGCGCGTGTGGCACGATGGCGCGCCGCGGGAGCCCCCGCGCCGCTACCGCACCCGGTGGACCACTGGGTTGATCGGTCGAAGTGGGAGGCGGTGATGAAGTACGGGACGGATGCCGATACTGTGTTCGCGGCATGGCGGGTGCTCGAACTCTCACGCTGGCTGGCGCAACGCGACGCGTGACCGATCGTCGAGGCCATTCGCTCCGCAGCACGACGTGACTGTGCGTCGCATTCCCGAGTCGGTCTCATGGGCGGGTGTCCGTCACGAAGTGATCCGTGCACGGCCTCATACTCCCGCGGGTCCGTCCGGGGTATAGATTGCAACAGCCGGTCGACGGCCAGGACGCGCGGGATCGGGTGGAAACCGAGGAGGCAGCATGGAGACCCCGAAAGAGCAGCCGGGCGAGATGAAGGCACCGTACGTCCGACCGCAGCTGAAGCGGTTCGGCGCCGCCGCGGAACTGACCGCCTTCACGCTCAAGAAGGGGAATCGGGACGGCGATATGGGGGGTACGAAGCGCACGTTCTGATGACCGACCACATCGCTTTCGGCCTGCGCGTCCGCGCCGCCGTGTCGTTACCGGGGCTCGTCGAATGCCCGAGAGCAGGCGAGCCCGATGTGGAGCTGGAGTTCGGTCTACCGACCTGGCATGATGCGCCGCGTGTGCGCGCGTTCTCGTCGGAGCTCAACGATGCGGGCGAGCCGGTTGTGGTCGTCTGGTCGCTGCCATCGGTGAATGCGCTCGTGCTCGAGTACGCCGAGGGTATGCGCTTTCACCTCACGAGCGACGGCTCGCGCGTCTGGGCCGACTGGAAGAGCCCGCTCACGCTCGCCGACACGATGACATTCGTCGTCGGCCCGGTACTCGGGTATGCGCTGCGTCGTCGCGGCGTCCTCGCGCTGCACGCGAGCAGCGTGCGTATCGGCGAACACGCGGTCGCGTTCGTCGGTCCAGGCGGAGCGGGGAAGTCCACGCTGGCGACGGCGTGTGCGCAGGCGGGGCACCCCCTCGTCACCGATGACATCCTCGTCCTGCACGAGCGGGACGCTTGGTGGTGGACCGTGCCGGCCCCCGACCAGGTGCGGCTCTGGGAAGACAGCGAGCGAATCCTCTTCGGTGCCGGGTCGGCGCTGCCAGCGCTCACGCCGAACTGGGCGAAACGTGGCCTCAAGATGGAAGCGGCCGGATTCGACGTAGTGAAGGAAGCCGTGCCACTCGGACTCGTACTGCTGCTGGCCGCGCGCGCCGAGGACCCGAGCGCGCCTCGCATCGAGGCGGTCCGCGGCGGAGATGCGCTACTCGAGCTCGTGACGAACTCCTACGCCAACTACCTGCTCGACGCGGCCGAGCGTGCGGCCGAGCTGCGCGCGGTGGGCCGATTGGCGTCGAGCGTCCCCGTGAGGCGGCTCGTGCCGCACGCAGACGCCGCGCGGCTCGCGGAGACCGTCACGATGATCGCGCGCTACGCAAAAGATCCAACGAGGTTGCCGAGCGCCCCGTCGGTGCCGCGCTGATGGCGATCGTATTCGACGCGCCTGGCGTGCTTCGTGCGGCGATAGCCCAACTGCTGCCGGGCGCGTCCCGAACGTTCGATCACGCGCAGCTCTCGGACACGGAGCGCAGGACACTGCGCGCTGCCGCGCAGGCGCACGGCGTGCTGCCGCTCCTCGCGAAGGTCGCCGGGCCGCTCGCCGAGCCGGAGCTCGTTGCAGCGGCACGAGAGACGGCCCTCCGTTCGCTCGCGGCGGTCGACACGCTCAGGCGCGCGATGTCGACACTGCGCACCGCGGGGATACCGGCGCTGGCCTGGAAGGGTCCGGTGCTCTCGCAAGTCGCGTGGGGCGATTTGGGCAGTCGCGCGTTCCACGACCTCGACATCGTCGTCGCGCCCGCGCAGGTACAAGCCGCGCACGCGGCGCTACGCGAGGTGGGTTGGACCCGCCGCTACGCGCAGAGTGCGGCGCAGGAAGCCGCGATCTTCCGTGGGCTGGGTGCGCTCGACATGTCGGGACCTTTCGAGCCGCCGTTGCTCGAGCTGCACTGGGAGTTCAGCGCTCGTCGGTACGCGGGACGTCTGCCGGTGGCCGAGGTGCTCGCACGCGCACGGATGCTCTCTATCGCAGGGGATGAGATCCTGACGCCGGACGCACCCGACACGCTCGCGCTCCTCGCGCAGCACGGATGCAAGCACGCCTGGGGTCGGCTCGAGGACCTCGCCGTGTTCAGTGCGGTCGCCGTGAGCGACATCGACGCCGTGGTCGAAGCACATCGCCGCGCGATGTCGGTGGGCGGTGCTCGGGCGGTACGCCTCGCCGTGGCGCTCGGTGCGAGGCTGCTGGGTGTGGATCGCCCCAAAGCCCTCGCGGCAGCCTGCGAGCGCGACGCCGCACTCGCGCCACTCGTTCGCGAGGTGGAAGAACGATGGGCGCGCGGCGAGACGGACGCGCCGACGCCGTTGCGTTGGGATCTTCAATGGACCGACGGGACCGTCCATCGGCTGCGGCTGCTCGCTCGCTCGGCTTTCGACCCGACGCTACGGGAGTGGGAGGCGCTCCGACTGCCCGACGCACTCGTCGGGTTGTACCCGGTGTTCCGTCCGATCCGTCGGCTCTGGTCCGCGCTGGGCGGCGCGCCTGCTGGACGTGCCGCCGACTAGACGTTGAAGCGGAAGAGCAGCACGTCGCCGTCCTTCACGACGTATTCCTTGCCTTCCGCGCGCACGACGCCCTTCTCCTTCGCGCCCTTCCATCCGCCGAGCGCGACGAAGTCGTCATAGCCCACCGTCTCGGCGCGGATGAAGCCGCGCTCGAAGTCGGTGTGGATCACGCCCGCCGCCTGCGGAGCGGTATCACCGCGATGGATGGTCCAAGCGCGGACCTCCTTCTCGCCTGCGGTGAAATAGGTCTGCAGGCCGAGCAGGTGATAACCGCCGCGAATGAGGCGGTCGAGCCCAGCGGACTCAAGGCCGAGCGAGGAGAGGAACTCCGCGCGATCCGCCGGCGCGAGTTCGGCGAGCTCCATCTCGATCCTGGCCGAGAAGGTCACGACCTCCGCTGGCTCGTGGTCCGCGGCGATGGCCGCGCGCAGTGCGCTGACGTGCGGTCCCTCCGCGCCGGTGAGCTCGGCGTCGGTGACATTGGCCGCGTAGAGGATAGGCTTCATGGTGAGAAGCTGGAGCCCCTTGAGCAGTGCGCGCTCCTCGGCGGTGAGCACCACATGCCAGAGCGCCTTGCCTTCGGAGAGCGGCGCGAAGGCTTTCTCGAGCGCGGCAGCCTCTGTAGCGGCCGCCTTGTCACCGGTCTTCGCCGCGCGCTTGGCCTTGTCGAGCCGCTTCTCCACCACCGTGAGGTCGGCGAGCGCGAGTTCGAACTCGATCGTCTCGCGGTCGCGCGCGGGGTTCACCGAACCGTCGACGTGGATCACGTCGGGATCGTCGAAGCAGCGCACCACGTGCACGATCGCGTCGGTCTCGCGGATGTTGGAGAGGAACGCATTGCCTCGCCCTTCACCCTTGCTCGCACCCTTCACGAGTCCCGCGATGTCGACGAACTGGACGGCGGCGGGGACGGTGCGTTCGGGCTTGACGATCTCCGCCAGCTTGTCGAGGCGAGGGTCGGGGACGGTCACCACGCCGATGTTCGGGTCGATGGTGCAGAAGGGGTAGTTCGCGGCTTCCGCTTTCGCTGCCGTCAAGGCGTTGAAGAGCGAGGACTTGCCTACGTTGGGGAGGCCGACGATTCCGAGGCTGAGCATTGAACGGCGTGGTGAGCTGTGAGTTTGGAGCTATAAGCTAACGACTTGCGGGATTCGGATGCGGCGCCGGAGGCTGGTCCATCCAGATTGTCCGAATGATTCCGTATCGACGTCTGGCAGTCTGGGAGCGTGCGCACCAGCTCGCGCTGCGTGTCTTCAGAGTCACGGATGGAGGCGTGCTGCACCGCTTCCCGGGTTTGAGTGCACAGCTTCGGCGGTCCGTCGCGGCCATCCCGACCAACATCGCAGAAGGAGCTGGGCACCGCTCCCAAGCGCAGTTCAATCGATTCCTCGAGATCGCCCTCGCCTCGGCCCGCGAGGCGGACTACCAGCTGCTCCTCGCCAAGGACTTGGGTCTGTTGCCGGCCAAGGAGTACGCCCACCTCGAAGCACGCGTCATGGAGGTCCAAGCGATGCTCGTCGGCCTCCGCAAACGCGTCCTGGAGAGCATGCGCAAGGAAGGCGTCCTCGACCCCCGCGAAGCCGGCAAAGCAAGAAGGGGAGGCCGAAAGGCCTCCCCTCTCACCACTCAAGACTCATAACTGCCGAGTCAGTCTTACGCGATGAACCAGGGCGCAAGAACCAGCGACACCACCGACATCAGCTTGATGAGGATGTTCATCGCCGGCCCCGAAGTGTCCTTGAACGGATCACCAACGGTGTCGCCGACCACGGCAGCCTTGTGCACATCGCTGCCCTTGCCGCCCAGCAATCCGCCTTCGATCGCCTTCTTCGCATTGTCCCATGCACCACCGGCGTTGGCCATGAACAGCGCCATCATCACGCCGGTCACGGTCGCACCGGCGAGCAGGCCGCCCAAGGCCTTCACGCCGAAGAACTTGCCGACGATCACCGGGAGGAGCACCGACGCGACGCCGGGGAGGATCATCTCCTTCAGCGCGGCGGTGGTGGAGATGTCGACGCAACGGGCGGAGTCGGGCTTCACACCCGGCTTGCCTTCGAGCAGGCCCGGGATCTCGCGGAACTGGCGGCGGACTTCTTCCACCATGCCCTGCGCCGCGCGACCCACTGCGGTCATCGTCTGCGCACCGACGAAGAACGGCATCACGCCACCGATGAAGAGGCCGATAACGACCATCGGGTCGACCAAGTTGAGGCCGACGCTATCGAGACCGACCGCCGAGGCGTAGGCCGAGAACAGTGCGAGTGCCGTGAGGGCTGCCGAGCCGATCGCGAAACCCTTGCCGATTGCTGCGGTGGTGTTGCCGAGGGCATCGAGGCCGTCGGTGATCTTGCGGACTTCCGGACCGAGATGGCTCATCTCGGCGATGCCGCCGGCGTTGTCGGCGATGGGGCCGTAGGCGTCGACCGACATCGTGACACCGACGGTCGCGAGCATGCCGACCGCGGCGATGGCGACGCCATAGAGCCCGGCCGCCCACACCGACACGTACATCGCACCGCAGATCAACAGCACCGGCACGATGGTCGACTCCATGCCCACGGCGAGACCGGCGATGATGTTCGTCGCGGGGCCCGTCTTGGAGGCGTTGGCGATGCGCAGCACGGGGCCGGCCGCCGTGTAGTACTCGGTCACGAGACCGATCGCGATGCCCGACACGGTGCCCGCGACCACGGCGTAGAACGGTCCGAGCGCCGGGAAGAGGCGACCCGTCTCCGGGTCCGTCATGTTGAGCGGGATCTGCTGCGTGAGCAGGAACGCGAACACGAGGAACAGACCGGCGGCGATGAACGTCACCGCGCGCAGTGCGCTCGCCGGGTTGCCCTTGGCGAGGATGCGCATGAGGAAGATGCCGACCAGCGAGGCCACGAGGCCCGCCGCCGTGTAGGCGACCGGCAGCATGATCGAGGCGAGACGGTTCGTCTCGGGGATGAGGGCGGAGGTCGAGGCAAGCGCGATCGTCGCGATGATCGCGCCCACGTACGACTCGAAGATGTCGGCGCCGAGTCCGGCGACGTCACCGACGTTGTCACCCACGTTGTCGGCGATGGTCGCCGGGTTGCGCGGATCGTCTTCAGGGATCCCGGCCTCGACCTTGCCCACGAGGTCGCCGCCCACGTCGGCGCCCTTCGTGAAGATGCCGCCACCGAGACGGGCGAACACGGAGATGAGCGAGGCACCGAGCGACAGGCCCACGAGGGCGTCGATCACTTCGCGGCTGCCCGCGTCGAGGCCCATGCCGGCCGTGAGCGCCATGTAGTACGCGGCCACGCCGAGCAGCGCCAGGCCCGCCACCAGCATGCCGGTTACGGCGCCGGCGCGAAATGCCATCGACAGGCCGGCCTGCAGGCTGATGGACGATGCCTGCGCCGTACGCACGTTCGCGCGCACCGACACCAGCATGCCGATGTAGCCGGCCGCGCCCGAAAGCACTGCACCGATGACGAAGCCGACGGCGACGCGCCAGCCGAGCAGGAAGTAGAGGACTGCGACGACGAACACGCCCGCAATCGCGATCGTGCTGTACTGGCGATTCAGGTACGCCTTCGCGCCTTCCTGAATCGCGGCAGCGACTTCCTGCATCCGGGCGTTACCCGCATCAGCCGAGAGCACTGCGCTCCCGACCACTGCGCCATAGACGACCGACAGCAAGCCGGCCGCAATG
>JBJXGK010000084.1:0-4242 GCA_046153705.1 Gemmatimonadaceae bacterium | reverse complement strand
GGCGGCGCATGGTGGCGAGGTGCTGCCCATCGCCTGCGATGTGCGTGATCCCGAGGCGGTCGACCGCATGATCGCCACGGCTTGGGATCACTTCGGCGGCATCGATGGGCTGGTCAACAACGCCGCCGGCAACATCGCATCGCCCACCGAGAGACTCTCGCATCGCGCGGTGGACTCGGTGCTCGGCATCGTGTTGCACGGGTCGTTCTACTGTACCCTCGCGCTGGGCAAACGGTGGCTCGAGGCCGGGCGCAAAGGCCGCGTGCTGAGCATCGTGACGACCTACGCCGAAGGAGGATCGGCCTACGTGGTACCGTCGGCGGCGGCGAAGGCCGGGGTGCTGGCGATGACGCGGTCGCTCGCCGTGGAATGGGGCGCGCGTGGGATCACCTGCAACGCGATCGCGCCCGGACCGTTCCCCACGAAGGGCGCGTGGGAGCGCTTGCTGCCGGATCCGTCGCTGCTCGACGAAGCGATCGATCGGATCCCGTTGCGCCGGCCGGGTGAACTCATCGAGCTCACCAACCTCGCTGCGTTCCTGATGTCGGACGCCGCGCAGTACATCAACGGTGACTGCATCACGATCGACGGCGGAGAGAAGCTCAAGGGCGCGGGGCAGTTCTCGTGGATGGGGTCGTTGACTCCGGCGCAGTGGGCGGCGCTGGAAGCATCGGCGCGACGGGCAAAGTGAGCGGCCACGCGGGTGCGGCTCCCGCCGGAGTGAGCACGACCGATGTCTCGGCGTTCCGCGCGTTCCTCGAAGAACACGCGTTCCCGATCGAACCGGCGTTTCTCGCACAGCGGCTTCACGAGTTGCGGCCGGTGTTCCGTACGCTGCGCGAAGAAGTGAAGCGGCGCGGCCTTTGGGCACCGCACCTGCCCAAGGCACACGGTGGCATGGGGCTCTCGCTCGTCGAGTTCGCGCAGGTGAGCGCCGTGCTCGGTGAGAGCCCCATCGGGCACTACCTCTTCAACTGCAACGCACCCGACATCGGCAATC
Organism: Gemmatimonadaceae bacterium; assembly: GCA_046153705.1. Lineage (GTDB taxonomy): Bacteria > Gemmatimonadota > Gemmatimonadetes > Gemmatimonadales > Gemmatimonadaceae > Pseudogemmatithrix. The sequence continues at coordinate 3,242 of JBJXGK010000084.1, read as the reverse complement.
AGGAGCTGCTGCTGTCACACGGCTCCGACGCACAGCGCGCGCGTTGGTTCGAGCCGCTCGCGCGTGGTGAGATCCGGAGCTGCTTCGCGATGACCGAGCCGGAGTTCGCGGGATCGAATCCGGTGTGGATGAACACCACGGCGCGCCGCGAGGGTGATGAGTACGTGATCACGGGCCACAAGTGGTTCACGTCGGCGGCCGATGGTGCGGCGTTCACCATCGTCATGGCGGTGACCGCGCCTGACGCCGCGATGCACAAGCGTGCGAGCCAGATCATCGTGCCGATGGACGCGGTGGGCGTCGCACTCGTGCGCAACATCCCGGTGATGGGTGAAGCGGGCAGCGACTACTTCAGTCACGCGGAACTGCGCTTCGACGGTGTGCGGGTGCCGGTGAGCAATCGCATCGGCGACGAGGGCGCGGGGTTCGCGCTCGCGCAGGAACGCCTCGGGCCCGGTCGCATCCACCATTGCATGCGCTGGCTGGGTATCGCCGAGCGAGCGTTCCGCCTGATGGTCACGCGCGCCGCGACACGGGAACTGGCGCCTGGCGAACCGCTCGGCCGGCAGCAAACCGTGCAGCATTGGATCGCCGAGTGTCGAGCGGAGATGGATGCGTCACGCCTGCTCGTGCTGGACGTGGCATCGCGGATCGAGCGCGAGGGCGCGCACGCGGCTCGCGACGGGATCTCGTTGATCAAGTTCCACGTCGCCGGCGTGTTGCAGCGTGTGCTCGACCGCGCGATCCAAGTCCATGGTGCACTCGGAGTGACGGACGACACGCCGCTGGCCTACTGGTACCGGCACGAACGCGGTGCGCGGATCTACGACGGGCCGGATGAAGTGCACAAGAGTGCGGTGGCGAAACGCATCCTCGAGGCGGCGGGCATGCCCAAGGCGGCGCGGTGAACGCGAAGGCGGCAGGGGAACAAGTACCTCTCGACGCGCTCAATGCTTGGCTCGCGGTCGAAGCCCCGATGCTCGGCACGGTGCAGTCCATCACGAAGTTCCCGGGTGGCTTCTCCAACCTCACCTATCTACTCACCACGACCACGGGCGAGGCCGTGCTGCGCCGCCCACCGGTCGGCGTGACGGCCGCTCGTGCGCATGACATGCCGCGCGAGGCGCGCATCCTCTCGGTACTCGAACTGCGCGGCGTGCCGGCACCGCGAGCGTTCGCGACGTGCGAGGACGCGTCGGTGATCGGCGCGCCGTTCTATGTGATGGAGCGAAAGGAGGGTTTGATCCTGCGCGGAGCGACCGCGCCCGCCGGCTGGGGCGCAAAGGAGTTCGCGGCGCTGAGCGATTCGTTCGTCGACACACTCGTCGCCATCCACGGTGCGACGCCGTCCGACCCCGTGATCGGCGGACTCGGCAGGCCGATGGGATACGTAGGTCGACAGGTCGAAGGCTGGACCGAACGATGGCAGCATGCGCGCACCGAGGACGTGCCAGCGATGGAGTCTCTCGCGGCGTGGCTCAGCGGGCGTCAGCCGAGCGAGTCGGGGGCGTGCTTGGTACACAACGACTACAAGTACGACAATCTCGTGCTCGACCCCGCGAAGCCCGGCCGCATCATCGCGGTGCTCGATTGGGAGATGGCAACACTCGGCGATCCGTTGCTCGACGTGGGCACGTCGCTCGGCTACTGGGTGGAGGCGGGCGATCATCCCGCCTTCAGGGCGCTCGGGCTGGGCATGACTGCGCTGCCCGGGAACTTCACGCGGTCGGAACTCTGGGCGCGTTACCTGGAGAAGTCCGGGCGCTCGATGCGGAGCGTGAGCTGGTATCACGCGTTCGGGTTGTTCAAGATCGCGGTGATCGCGCAGCAGATCTATGCGCGCTACAAGAAGGGACTCACCACGGACGAACGGTTCGCGCGACTCGGCGACGCGGTGCGGCTGCTCGCGGAGATGGGTGGGGCGGCGATCTAGTCGAAGCGGCGTCGGCTTCGGCGCGCGGCGCCTGGAGTCGATGTGGACGCCAGCGCCGCATTGAGTGCGGCCAGAGGCTCGAGCGCGCGCTCGACCGAATCGCGATGCACGGCGCTGAGGGTGCCGAGTGCCGTCGAGAGCGCACTGAGTCGCCGTGCGCGTCCGGCGTCGAGCAGTCGCGTCGCCTTCGCGGTTGCTTCGAGCTGTACGAAGCGTGCGTCCGCGGTGTCCGCGCGCCGACGAACATAACCCTCTCGCTCGAGCTCGGCGACCAAACGCGACATGGTGGGCGCACGGATGCCCTCGGCGGCGGCCAGCGCGCCGAGCGTGGTCGGGCCACCGAACGCGAGGACCGACAGTGCAGAGAGGCGCGCCGGGGAGACCCCGCTCGCGTCGTCAGCGCGGCGGAGGAGCCGCAGCAGGTGCAGCGCCGTGCGGTGTAGCGGCTCGGCGAGCGGGTCGCCGTCGTGTGCCGCCGTGGAGGGACCGCGGCGATGAGTGCCGGAGGGTGGGCCGTGGGGACTTGCGCGTCGTGACGCCATGCACGATAATATGTAGCATTGCTAACTATCTGGCAAGCACCCGTCGCCCGGCGTGTGCGCCGGATCTTCGAGGGACGACCGATGGACGGGATCCGACTCGGCAAACTGCAGCAGATCGCGCTCGTGCAGCATGATGTGGACAAGGCCGTCCCGTTCTACCGGGACGGCCTGGGGTTGCCGTTGCAGTTCGCGATGTCCGGCATGGCGTTCTTCGACGCCAGCGGCGTGCGCTTGATGCTCACCAAACCGAGCTCAGCGGAGTTCGACCACGCCAACTCGATCCTGTACTTCGACGTGGCGGATTGCCGCGCGGCCTATGCGGACCTGAAGGCGCGGGGGGTGCCGTTCGATGATGAACCGCATCTCGTGGGCAAGACGGCGACGCACGAGATCTGGATGTGCTTCTGCCGCGACCCCGAGCGCAACCTCATCGGGATCGCGGAGCAGAAGCCGATCGCTCAGGCCTCGTAGAGGTCGCGCACGAGGAGGAGCTGGAGGTGTTCGCTGGACTCGCTCTCGATGGACTGCACGGAGAGCGGGAGCGAGCCGTCCGGCCGCACCATGCCTTTCACTTCGTCGTAGAGCGCGGCGGCGAAGTCGAGCACGTCATCGCGATTGCCGGCGATGCGCATCTGCGCCTGGTAGACCGTGCGGATCGGCGGGTTGGAGAGCGAGATGTGGAGGCGGGCTGCGGGCCGCGGGGTGCGCGCGCGGATCTCGGCTTCGATCGCGTCGATACGCTCAGCGCGGGCCATGGCGTTGGAGCG
>JBJXGK010000061.1:0-2713 GCA_046153705.1 Gemmatimonadaceae bacterium | reverse complement strand
CATCGGAGCGGCGGGGGCTGTCGTTCCCGTCGCTTCCGGCGAGTTGTTTGTGTGTGATCGCGCGGATGTCCAGATACGGCAATACGATTCCAGCGGGAGATTCTTGCGTGACGTGGGGAGAAAGGGTGCGGGGCCGGCGGAGTACATGTCTTGTGACGCTATGTGGGCCCTCCGCAATGACACTTTGATAGTAAATGATCCCTCGAACGGCCGGGTCGTGCTTTTTGGCCCAGCCGGTGGATACGTCCGCACGATTCAAGCACTCGGTTCCGGATATCTTGGGGTCGGAACCATCGGAGTAGACGAGATCTCAGGTAGCCTGCTTATCCTTTCTGGCCGCACCGGAACGCTCGAGCCCGGTGAGTTCGAGCGCATGCAGTTCAACGTGTTGAAGCCGAGCGGTGCGCAGGACGGGTCCATTGTAGTGCCCTCGCGACGTGCCAGCCCAACGGGAAGGGGTTTTGCACTGTCGACAGCTGATGGCGATAGAGTTAGTGTCCCACCCGACACAGTGTGGACTCTAGGCCGAGAAGCCGACATCTTCGTGGCTGATCCAAGAGAGTTCGCAATTGAACGTCGTTCAGCGCGAGGCTTGCGAAGAATCTATCGGCGCTCTGTCACACCGGTTCCCTACGGGGTCGAGGAGCGGCGAGAATGGGAAGCTCTGCGTGGAGCGAACATGCGCCGCAACGCCACGGTACTGGCGCCCATTCCCGCGCTCAAGCCGGTTGTTCGCGAGCTCCTTGTCGACGCACAAGGTAGGTTGTGGGTAGGCCGCTACTCGGTTTCCGAGAAGAGGAATCTGCCTGAGGGCAAAGCCGCGGGCAGGCGGTCTCTTCTAACCTATCGGGAGCGAAATCGCTATGATTTGCTCAGCATTGATTCTGGCACCTACCAAGGCACGGTCGTGCTCCCACAGAACGCCCGGGTGATGGCTTTCGAGCGCGACAAGGTGTGGCTCGTTGAGGAAGACGCATCCGGTGCGGAGCAGTTGGTGGCGTACACGTTGCTTCCTCCGGGCGCTCCGTAGCGGAAGCGCGCGCTTCGAGACCGCTCGGGGAGTCGTAGAATTCAGCATGCGCATTCAGAAACTGCTGGTCCTCGCCGCGGCGTGGGTTCTCGCCGCCCCGCTCCCCGCCCAAACCGTCCACCTCACCTTCGACCGCACCACCCACGCCGCCCCCATCACCGGCCGCGCGTATCTCTTCATCGCCCGCACCGACCGCACGGAACCCCGCCTCCAGTCCGGCGCCCGCCGCACCAGCGAACCCTTCTTCGGCGTCGACATCGCCGTCCTCCGCCCCGGCGAGCGCGTCACCTTCGACAAGTCCGTCCTCGGCTTCCCGCTCAGCTCACTCGCTGAACTCCCCAAAGGCGACTACTTCATCCAGGGACTCATCGTCCCCTACACGCAGTTCAAGCGCGCCGACGGGCACACCATCTGGGCGCACATGGACGCGGGGGAAGGGCAGCGCTTCAATGCCGCGCCCGGCTCGCTTGTGAGCGAGGTCGTGAAGGTGCGAATCGATCCCGCCGCGCGTGCACCCATCGCGCTGCGACTCGGCAAGGTCATTCCGCCCATCCCCACGCCACCGGAGACCGAATGGGTGAAGCGCTTCCGCATGCGTTCGGCGTTGGCGAGCACGTTCTGGGGCCACGACATGCAGCTCGGCGCGGTGGTGCTGCTGCCCAAGGGCTACGAGGAGAATCCCACGCGGCGCTATCCGGTGGTGTACACCATCGGGCACTACAGCGATCGCGCGCCGTTCGGCTTCACGTTCGAGGGCTGTGATCGCGCCGAGTCGGCGGAGGCGCGTGCGGCGCGGCTGGCGCGGAGCAATCGCGAGCCGGGGTGTGAGTTCCAGAAGGCGTGGACGTCGGGCGAGGTGCCGCCGTTCATCGCGGTGTTCATTCAGCACACCACGCCCTTCTACGACGACAGCTACGCGCTCAACTCGGCGAACAATGGGCCGTATGGTGATGCGATCACCAAGGAGTTGATCCCCGAGATCGATCGCCGCTTCCGCACCATCGGCGCGCCATATGCGCGCGTGCTCACTGGTGGCTCCACGGGTGGATGGGATGTGCTCGCGCTGCAGGTGCACTATCCCGACGTGTTCGGTGGCGCGTGGTCGCTGTATCCCGACCAGCTCGACTTCCGGAACTATCAGTTCGGCGACATCTACGCCGACAGCAATGCCTTCGTGCGCGCCGACGGCTCGTGGCTGCCGCGCGAAGTGCCATCGAGTCGCTCACCCGAAGGCCTCACGGACCTCACCGTGCGCGAGGAGAACCAGGCCGAGTTGGTGATCGCGACCAAGGGCCGCTCGCTCGGGCAGTGGGATGGCTGGCAGGCCGCGTGGGCGCCGGTGGGTCCGGATGGCTACCCCGCGCAACTCTGGGACAAACGCACGGGCAAGATCGACGCGAAGGTGGCCGAGCAGATGCGTGAGCGTGGGTACGACCTGCGCGCGTACCTCGAGAAGAACTGGAGCACGGTGGGCCCGAAGCTGGTGGGCCAGTTGAACATCGCGGTGGGGGACATGGATAACTACTTCCTCAACCTCGGCGTGTATCGCATGGAGACGTTCCTGGAAAGCACGAAGGAGCCGGGGAAGGGGCCGTACTACGCGGGGACTATTGAGTACGGGCGGCCGCTCAAGCCGCATGGGTGGCAGCCGTGGACGAATCAGGAGTTGTTACGCCTTATGAA
>JBJXGK010000023.1:0-6272 GCA_046153705.1 Gemmatimonadaceae bacterium | reverse complement strand
AGCAGCGCGGACGAGAGCAGCCCGACGCCCATCGGGAACAACAGGACCCTGCGACCTTCGCTGCTGATGAGCAGACTCGCGGCCGCCGCGATCGACGCGAGGAGTGCGACGTCGCGCAAGTCGTTGTCCGGCGCCACGAGCACCGCGACGGCAGCGGCCAGAAGCGCGAGCGCCAGATGCAGTCCGAGCTGGACGCGCGGCGCCGTCACACTGGCAACGACGCCGAACGCGATCCACACCGCAACGACCTTCACCGGATCGACCGAAGTCTTGTCGATCCACGGAACGAGCGCTGCACCCGCGAACGCGATCGGCAGCAGGACCGCGTCGAACGCACTGCCCGCACCTTCTTCGTCGGGTTCGATGGGCGCGCGGCGACGCAACGCATAGAGCGCGATCGTGGCGATCACCGCGTAGCGGAGCGGCGACCAATCGCTTGCAGCCCTGACGGAGGCCGCCGCGAGGAAGATCGCCGACAACGAGAGGAACGAACGTCCGAGCGCGCGGCGGCCTTCGCGTTCGGCAAGCAGGATGGTCGATACCGCGAGTCCGATGAGCATGGTCGCTGGCGCGAGCTTCACCGCATCCGTCGCCATTGACGGTATCGCCGTCAGAGCCGACCCCGCATAGCCCGCGCCGAAGATCCCGAGCAGTCGGCGCGAGAGCACCCACGAGGGGTCTCTCAGCGCCGTGATCGCTGCTGTACTCACCACCCAGCCGTAGACGAGCAGCACCACGACGTTGCCGCCACCGTCCGAGGTCACGAACGGTGCGAGCAGCGCGCCGCCCATACCGATCGCGAAGAGAGTCTCATGCCGATCGCGCAGTGCGAGCGAGGCGAGGAGCACACTCGCCGCCGCGGCGATGCCAAGCGCCACGCTCGCGTCGATGATCTGAAGCGAGGGCCCTGCAGCCCACGCGACGACGTGGACGACGGCGAGCGAGAGGGCGAGCAACACATCGCCGAATCGCGCCGACCCACGCGAGCGGAGACGCATGCCGAGCCCTGCGAGCACGAGCGCCGCGACCGCGCCCAGCGCCACACGCGCCTCCGGTCCGAGCAAGTCGCGACTGATCGCCCACTGCAGGAAGGCACCGACACCGAGCAGGATGGCGAGCGCGGCGACCGCGAGGGTGCCATAGCGGCCGATGAGCTTCTCGAGGTCGAGTTTGTGCGGCGCGGCGATCGGCTTCCCAGGAAACGGCGAGGCTGGTGCCGCGGCCGGTTCCTGTTCCGACGCATACGCTGATGTCGAGGCCGACGTCGAGGCCGACGACGAGGCCGACGTCGAACCTGCGTCGACGCGGGCGCGGAGCACCGCGACCTCAGCACGAAGAGCCCGAACGACCGTCTCGAGGTTCGCGAGCCTCTGCAGTTCTCCGTCGCGGTCGTCCGTGCTCATGTGCGTTCGGGGCTGGGGGGCATCAGACCGGCGCCCACACCATCCAATCTCGCCCTCGGGCGCGGCGGCCGCCACACCAGAGAGCGCGACCGGACCGATCGACGGGCCGTTCCCCCACGTTCCGATCCCAACGGGCCGCCTTGCATGACCGTAACTTGTGGGTCGTTCTTCACTCGGCCAGTACACGAGCGTCAAGCACTCGCCGCAGTCGTCCTTTCCCGAACCGGACCCGTCATGCGTTCTCCGTTCTCCCGGACCTCCGCCCTCGCTTTCGTCGCGATCGCGGCGTGCACGCCCACGCCTACGTCGACGCCGCCGCAGACCACGCCGGTCGCCCGCCCCGGCCCGACGGCCGCTCCGTCCGGCGGCGCCCCAACAGCGCCAGCCCCGCAGGGTCCGGCCGGCGCTCCGCAGGCAGGTGCACCACAGGCAGGCGCACCGCAGGGAGGCGCGCCGGGTGGCGGTCCGGGCGGCGGTGGCCAGGCAGCGGCCCCGCGTCCGTATCGCAGTGTAATCACGGACCGCGCCGTCACGCAGAGCGGTCTGGTGAAGATCCACCGCGTTGGCGAGCAGCTCTACTTCGAGATCCCCGCGGCCGCCCTCCACAAGGAGATGCTGATCATCTCGCGCCCGGTCGAGAGCACGCTGCAGAACGCCGCCGGCTTCTTCGGCGGCGGCATGCGCGCGATCGTCCAGTGGGAGCGCATGGAGAATCGGGTGATCCTCCGCGCCAAGGAACATGACCTTATGGCGGACACGACCTCGGCGATCTGGCGTCAGGTGTCCGGCTTCCGGAAGGGTCCGGTGCTCGCCGCGCTGAACGTGGCGAGCTACGGTCCTGACAGCGCCGCCGTCGTCGAGGTCTCGGAACTCTTCCTCTCGGGCATCCCCGAGATGGCACCGATCGCCGGCATTCAGCGCAACAAGAGCTGGGTGGAGAAGACCTGGGCGTTCCCGGAGAACGTGAACATCGAAGTGACGCAGACCGGTCTCGGCGCAGCACCGGGCGCTGTTCCCGGTTTGGGCGGTGGAGCACCGCGTTCGCAGACCGCGCGCATGCACTTCTCCATGCTCAAGCTCCCTGACGTGCCGATGATGCCGCGCTGGGAGGACGAGCGCGTGGGCTACATCTCGAGCTCGTTCTTCGATATGTCCCGCAAGGTGCACAAGGCGGAATCCAAGAGCTTCATCCACCGCTTCAAGCTGGTGAAGAAGGATCCCAGCGCCGCCATCTCCGATCCGGTGGAACCGATCATCTACTGGATCGATCCCGCGACACCCGATTGGCTGAAGCCGTGGGTCGAGGTCGGTGTGAACAAGTGGCAGGCGGCGTTCCGCGAGGCCGGATTCAGCAACGCCATCTTCGGCAAGATCGCGCCGACGCCGGAACAGGACCCGAACTTCTCGCTCTACGACGCGCGCCACTCGGTCATCTACTGGCGCCCGTCCACCGTGGCGAATGCGACCGGCGGCCAGATCGTCGATCCGCGCTCGGGCCAGATCCTGAAGGGTGAAGTGAACATGTACCACAACATCATGGAGCTGCAGAAGAACTGGTACTTCATCCAGGCCTCGCCGCTCGATGCACGCGCGCAGAAGCTCCCGCTCCCGGATTCCCTGATGGGGCGCATGGTCGAGTACGTGGTCACGCACGAGATCGGCCACTCGATCGGCTTCCCGCACAACATGAAGGCCTCGGCGATGTACCCGGTCGATTCGCTGCGCAGCCGCAGCTTCCTCGAGCGTATGAACGGGCACGTGTCGACTCTCATGGATTACTCGCGCTTCAACTACGTCGCGCAGCCAGAGGACAACATCCCGCCGCATCTGCTCATCCCACAACTCGGCCCGTACGACATCTACGCCGTGAGGTGGGGCTATTCGCCGATCCCCGGCGCGCGCACGCCGGACGAGGAGAAGACCACGCTCGACCAGTGGGCCCGAGAGCAGGATCGGTTCCCGTGGCTGCGCTTCACCACGCCGGACGCCGAGGGCGATCCAGAGAACAACACCGAAGCAGTGGGTGACGCGGACGCGGTGAAGGCCACGACACTCGGCATGAAGAACCTCGAGCGCGTGGTGGCCTCGCTCATCCGGGTCGCCGAAGTGCCCGGCGAGAACTACAGCGAGCTCGAGACGTTGTATGGTGAAGCCGTCAGTCAGTGGGGCCGCTACATGGGCCACGTCGGCTCGATCGTCGGCGGTGCGTATACGCAGGAGAAGTACGGCACCGGTTCGCGGTTCCGTCCGCTCGAGAAGGCGCGCCAGCGCGAGGCGGTGCAGTACCTCAACAAGACCGCGTTCCAGGTGCCGCCGATGTTCCTCGACGAGGCGATCCTCCGCCGCATCGAGAACTCGGGAGTCGTCGAGCGCATGCGGCAGCGCCAGACGTCGGTGGTGAACTCGCTGCTGAGTCAGCCACGCCTAAATCGCTTGATCGAGTTCGAAGCGCTTACGCGCAATCCGAACGAAGCCTACACGATCGCCGATCTCATGAGTGACGTGCGCAGCGGCATCTACGGCGAACTGTCACAGGGCAGCGTGCGCGTGAACGTGTACCGCCGCAACCTGCAACGTGCGTTCGTGGCAGCAGCGGACGCACGGTTGAACCCGGCGCCCGCCCCGGCCCTCCCGCCAGGCTTCCCGGGTGCCGCACCGACCCCGCCGTCCGGCAGCGATGTGCGTGCCGCGATGCGGGCCGCACTGCAGGACCTCGATGCCCTGGCGGCGCAAGCGTTGCCCAAGGCCGCGGACGGAATGACGCGGATCCATCTGCGCGATCTGCGCACGGAGATCGCCAAGGTGCTCGACAAGGGGAAGTGACCGTTCCCTGCGGGTGAGCGCGCGCGATGCGCGCTCACCCGCTCCGCACGACGGCTCAGCGTGGGACCTTCGACCCCAGCACAGCGATACCTGTGCTGGGGTCGAACGTAGCGCCCTCGGTGAGCACGTGAGTGCGCACGCCGCTGCCCTGCAACAGCATGGCGGATGTCTCTCGCGTTGCCGAGCGGGCGTCGAAGATCACCACGCTGCTCGCGCCGCGGATCACCCACTTGCCGTCGGGTTGCACGATCAACGCCGTCGATTCATCGATCCCCGCGCCGAGGTGCGGTTCGCGCTCCAGGACGAGTGCGAGCAGTCGGCCATAGCGCTTGCGACGCAGGAAGTGCTGGTCGACGATCACGTCGGGCAACAACGCGAATCCCTCTTGGGTCACGACGTTGTCGCGCTCGATGGTCCCCCACGCGAGCGTCGAATCCGCCCGCGTCCCGCCGGGTCGGCGTTCATCGCCGGTGATCATCACGCGCGACATCACCGCCGCACCGGCGGAGGTTCCGCCCACCACGGTACCGGCAGAGAAGCGGGCGTGGATGGCGCGTTCGGTCGCCGTGCCGCGGAGCACATCGGCAAGGCGGACTTGGTCCCCGCCGCCGAACCAGACGCCCGTGGCGTCGTTCAGCAGGGCGGCGACCGAATCGGTCATCGCCTGCGCCCGGTCGATCCAGACGTTCCGCGCCGTCGCGCCGAACTCACGCAGCTGCGCGGCCTTCTCTTCCCCGCTCTGCTCGCCCGAGGCGCTCGCCATCGCGAAGACGACGATCCGAGCCCGTCCGGGCCCTCCGGCGAGTGCGACGAACTCGCGGACCAGTGCGTCGGGCTGCGGCCCTCCACCGACGATCACCAGTGCTCCGCGGGACTGTGCGCCGGCTGAGTTCGAAACGACGGCGGCGCTGAGCAGTATGGCTACTGCGAGTACACCAAAGACGAGGCGCACGGGTGGCGGATGCGGAGGGAGTGGTCGAGCAGTGGCCCCGTGGCTACGGGGCGGGGCTCCGAAGAATCTTACGTCAGCGTCCCGACTACGGCGAACGGGAGATTCCACCGCTTGCCGACTCGCCTCCCGAGAGCGAAGCTATGCCCAACCTCCGGAGGGCTTACGCACGATGGCGTCCACCGATGTGTCGGATCCGCGGTACTACCACAAAGTCGTCGACTGCCAGTGGGCGTGTCCCGCCCACACCAACGTCCCCGGATACCTGCGCCTCATCGCGCTCGGACGCTTCGACGACTCATACCTCCTGAATCGCGAGTCGAATGTCTTTCCGGGAATCCTCGGGCGGACCTGCGACCGTCCCTGCGAACCCGCGTGTCGCCGCGGGCGCGTCGAGGAGAAACCGGTCGCGATCTGCCGCCTGAAGCGTGTGGCAGCCGATAACCGCGGCGACATCACAGACCGCCTGCCCAAGGCGCCCGCGGCCAAGAACGGCAAACGCATCGCACTCGTCGGCGCGGGCCCCTCGTCGCTCACCGTCGCCAACGACCTGCTCCCGCTCGGCTACGACGTCACCATCTATGAGCGGAACGCGCAGCCCGGCGGTTTGATGCGCATCAACATCCCCGCGTTCCGCCTGCCGGCGCAGGTGCTCGACGAGGAGTGCGGGTACATCATCGACATGGGCGCCACGATGAAGTACGGCACACCGGTCGACAGCATGCGTGCGCTTTTGGCCGAAGGCTACGACGCGGTGTTCGTCGGCAGTGGTGCGCCCAAGGGCAAGGAACTCGACCTCCCCGGACGCTGGGACGCACCGAAACAGGTACACATCGGCATCGAATGGCTGGCCAACGTGCACTTCGGCCATGTGGAGCGCATCGAGCCCCGGGTGCTCATCATCGGCGTGGGTAATACCGCGATGGACTGCTGCCGCACCGCCAAGCGCGTGGGAGCGACCGACGTGAAGGTGATCGCCCGTCGAGGCCGGAAGAACTTCAAGGCCTCGCCCTGGGAGCTCGAGGACGCCGAGGAGGAGTTGGTCGAGATCGTCGAGAACCACGCGCCGAAACGGTTCGTGCTCGAGGAGGGCAAGC
>JBJXGK010000022.1:0-2676 GCA_046153705.1 Gemmatimonadaceae bacterium | reverse complement strand
CGTCGGAACAGGACGGCGTCCAGTAGGGGCGGTACACCGCGTCGGACGCACGCAGCGCGACCGTCCATCCCGCGGGGTGCTCGCGGACCCAGGACTCGGCGACCGCGGTGGCCCGGTCCCGGTCGTTGCCGCTTCCGAACGCGTCGCCACCGCACCCGAATATGGTGAGGCAGAGCACAGTCGGGACGAGCTTCCGGAGTCGAAATTGCATCACTCGGCAGTACCCCTCGAGCAGCGAAAGTGTCACCCGAGACCGTCACCCGGCGTCCGACGATAGTTGACCCGTACGGTCCCACTCAATAAATCTGCAACTATTATCGGCCGCTCGGCGCCGCCCAGCTGCCTCCACTTCGACCCACGGCTTCCCCCATGCGTCACACGACGTTCACACGCGGTCTTCTGGTCGCGGCTTCGCTTCTCGCGATCGCGGGTGCCTGCACGTCTTCCACCGAGCCTTCCGATCCGGCGGCGATCACGCTGTCCACGACCGCGGTGGCGCTCGACGCGCTCGGCGCCACGCAGCAGGTGACGGCGACCGTGCTCGACGACGAGAACCGCGCGCTCGAGGGTGAGACGGTGACCTGGTCGTCGAGCGCCACGTCGGTGGCGACCGTGTCGCCGGCCGGTCTGATCACGGCGGTCACGAACGGCCCCGCGACCGTGACGGCGAGCGCCGGGGGCATCACGGCACAGGTCACGGTGACGGTGGAGCAGTTGCCGGTGGCGCCCGAGATCGTGCAGGGGAACAACCAGACCGCGACCGTGGGCACGCAGGTCGCGACGCCGCTCCGGGTGCGTGTGGTCGATAGGCTCGGGGCGCCGCTGGCGGGACGCCAAGTGACGTTCGCCGTGTCGTCGGGAGGCGGCTCGGTCGCGACCCCGACGTCGACGTCCGGCGTCGACGGGACCGCGCAGACCACATGGACGCTCGGACCACTCACCTCGACCCAGCATCGCGTGCTGGCGTCGGTGCAGGGGACCTTGTCCACCAGCACCTTCGCAGCGACGGCCACGGCCGGGCCGGCGAGCAACATGCTCGCCGCGCCGGGATTCTCCGGGCAGGGGCAGTCGGCGAACGCGGGCACGGCGGTCGGGCAGCGCCCGTCTGTGAAGGTGCAGGACGCGGGCGGCAACGGCATCGCCGGAGTCACCGTGACGTTCGCGGTGCAGAGCGGCGGTGGCTCCGTGACCGGCGCGTCGGTAGCCTCCGACGCGAACGGCATCGCGACGATCGGGTCGTGGACCCTCGGCGGCGCGCTCGGCGCGAACACCGTGCGCGCGACGGCCACTGGCCTCCCGCCGGTGGACTTCACCGCCAACTCGGTCGCTGATGTGTGCGCGAAGGCAGCGGCGACGCCGATCGCCGTCGGGCAGACCATCAACGGTACGCTCTCACTGACCGACTGCGTCCGTCCCGCGCCCGACCTCCGCAACTTCGACAACTACCGGCTGACCCTCGCGTCGAGCACCCAGCTCGTGTTCGATCTCGACGCGACGGGATTCGATGCGTACCTCTTCATCTTCAACTTCGCGAACGACTCGCTCATCGCCGAACACGATGACATCGTGTTGGGGGTCAATACCGACTCCCGCATCAATATCACGCTGCCGGCGGGCCAGTATCTCATTCGTGCGACGTCGTTCGATTCGCTGCAGACGGGCACGTACACGCTGTCGGTCGCCCAGACCGCGACCGGTGGTCCGGCGACCATCGCGCTCAACGCGGGGAACGGCCAACTCGCGGCGCCTGGCGCGACGCTCCCGATCAATCCCTCGGTCATCGTCCGCGATGGCAGCGGGAATCCGGTGCCGGGCGTCACGGTGACCTTCGCCGGACTCCCCGGTGTGGGGTCGATCACCGGTGCGACCGCCACCACGAACGCGAGCGGGATCGCGACGCTCGGGAGCTGGACCATCGCCTCCGGTGCGAACGTGCTGCAGGCCACCGCCGCCGGCATCGGTGGCAGCGGCGTCGTGTTCAACGCCAAGGGCAAGGCGTCGGCCGCCGGGTTCGACATCAACCTGCGCTTCGTCGCACTCCCCACGATCACGCAGCTCAACACGTTCAATGATGCGGTGACGCGATGGGAGACGGTCATCACGTCCGACCTCGCTAACGTCCCGTTCACTGCCGGGGCTGGTGTGTGCAACTCGCCCGTCGCTCTCAACGAGACCATCGATGATCTCATGATCACGGTGCGCCTCGAACCGATCGACGGTGTCGGTTCCGTGCTCGGCTCGGCCGGCCCTTGCTTCACTCGCACCACGGGTGGGCTACCGCTCCTCGGCACCATGCGCTTCGACACGGCTGACCTTGCGAACCTCGAGGCGGGCGGCGGCTTTGCCAGCGTGATCCTGCACGAGATGGGACACGTGCTCGGCATCGGCACCGTCTGGCAGTCGCGTGGCCTGCTCCTCAATCCCTCATTGCCGAGCTCGCCGGGTGCCGATACGCACTTCACCGGTGCGCAGGCGCTCATCGGCTTCAACAACGTCGGCGGGAGCACGTGGACCGGCGGATCGAAGTCGCCGGTCGAGAACACCCAAGGCGGCGCCGGCACGCGTGACTCGCACTGGCGGGAGGGCGTGCTGGCCAACGAACTCATGACGGGCTTCCTGAACAACGGTGCGAATCCGATGAGTCAGCTGACCGTGCGTTCGCTCGTCGATCTGGGG
>JBJXGK010000007.1:0-32322 GCA_046153705.1 Gemmatimonadaceae bacterium | reverse complement strand
TTCATCAGCATCATCGTGAAGCGCGCGAACTCCGTGGTGTTGGAGAACAGGAAGCCGGCGGCCCACTGCGCCGTGTTCTCGGTGAACGGGCGCACCACGCTCCCCGCCGCGGTCGGTGCCCCCGCGTGACCCTGTGAGAAGTCGCGGGTCAGGGCCTCGAGAGGCTTGAACGTCGAGTGCGCCATGCCCGCTTTGCGCAGGACGAGCTGCTCAGTGAGGGTCGCGAAGCGCGCGCCCCCGGCCCGTTCGGCGACGTAGCCGGCCATCGAATAGCCGGGATTGGAGTACGAGATCACGCGACTCGGCTGCGTGAAGAACATCGTGTCGCTGATCTCGCGGAACACCTCTCCCAAGGCGCCTTCGCCCATGCGACCATAGGCGACCGCGTTGTCGAGCCAGCCGGCGGAGTGCGTGAGGAGTTGATGTGCGCTGACCGTCGCGACCTGCTTTCCCTTGATCTCCGTGACGTAGGTGCCGATCGGCGCCTGCAAGTCGAGTCTGCCGTCAGCGGCGAGCTGCGCGAGCGTGGCCGCCGAGACCATCTTGGTCACGGAGCCTACACGGAAGAGTGTCTGCGTGGTGACCGGACGTCCCGTCTCGATGTCGGCGACGCCGTAGCCTCTTGCGTACGCGAGCTTGCCATCGACCACCACGGCGACCTGTGCACCCGGCGTCCTGGTGCGGGCCATCTCGGCGGTGATGAGCGAGTCGAGTCGCGTGGCGAATGGAGGTGCCGCGCTCTGTGCGTCGAGCGAGGCGGCGAGAATCGATGCAGCGACGAGCAGCGGCGCGAAGCGAGTGACGAAGCGAGAGGTCGGGCGCATGGTGGTCGTTTCGGATCGAGGGAGACGCGGTGGGTGCAGTGGTTCGGCCCCGCAGTGGGCGACGAAGGGTCGGAACCCCTACGCGCGGCGGCCGAGTGCGTTTCGCTGTCGAGCCACGCTACTTGGCTCTGAGGGTGGTGGCGAGCCAGTCGGCCAGCACGCCGAGCACTTCGCCATCGACCTTCGGGTCCTTGAGGTTGGCGTAGCCAGACGGATGCCCGTTCGCATCGCGCAGGAAGAGGTGGTTGCGGTCCGGCATGATCCTGAGTGTGACGCGCGAGTTGCCGGCATCGCGCATCGCGGCATCGAGCATGCGCGCCTCTTCGGCGCGCACCTGTTGGTCGGTGGCGCCCTGCAGGATCAGCGTCGGTTGTCTCAATCGGCGTGCGGTCGGGATAGGATCGTAGTCCGCGAAGAACCGCATCCAGGCGTTCTTCGGGAGCGACGTGTCGAACTCACGCTTCTGTGCGGCAATCATGGAGTCCTGCTGCGCGGCCGGGATGTTGCCGCCGCCGCGCACGCCGTTCTCGATCTGGTAGTAGACGATCTCGCGCCCCGTGTACGCGGTGCCGGCGAGCAGCGCGACCGCGGCGAGTTGCGGGTCCGTGACCGCGATCATCGGCGCGATCAAGCCGCCCTCGCTGTGGCCCACGAGCGCGATGCGCGCCGGATCGATGTCAGCACGGGTACGCAGATACGCGACGGCCGCGCGGATGTCGTTGGCGAAGTCGGCGCTGGTGCCGTTGACGTCGCCACCGGACCCGCCGATCCCGCGGTCGTCGAGGCGCAATACCGCGATGCCGCGGCGCGAGAGGGTGTCCGCAACCTGGCGGAACAGGCGAAAGCCGCCGGCGACTGCGATGTACTCGTCGCGGTCCTGCTGACCGGAGCCGGTGATGGTGACAGCCGCCGGCAGCTTGCCGTCCGTGCCGGACGGTTTGGTGAGCGTGCCGGCGAGCGTGTGGCCTTCCGGCGTCTGCACGGTGATATGTTCGGCGGTGTACGGCGCGCCGGCGGGCGCGTCGTAGTTGGGACGTCCCACCGAGATCCCGGCCATCGCTGGGCCGGTGACGGCGAAGATGCGGAGTCCGGCGAACGGGATCGCGCCACCGGTGACGTTGCCGTCAGCGTCGATCGCGAGTTCGGAGACGTTGGTGAGGATGGTGAAGCGAGCGCTGTCGGCGCCGCTCAGCTCGACCGTCGCTTCCATCGTCTGCGCGTTCGAGAGCAGGAATACCGGCTTGGTGAGCTTGGTGACCTTCTGCGCGCGCGCCATCCGCACCATCTGCTCGGCGACGACGAAGTCGTTGTTGGCGAGCGGTAGCGCGTCGGCCTTGGTCGCCACCCGGAGGGTGCGCTCCTGTCCCGCGGCCTTCATGGTGAGGATCGCGCTGTCGCCGACGAACGTGACCATGCCTTCCTGCGCCGGGGCGGCATCGGGTGCGGCGCTGGGGAGTCGCACCGTGAAGCGCGCCGCGCTGACGCCATGTGTAGGCGTGAGCGTGTAGTCGAGCTCGATCGTCGGCTGGCCGCTGAGGCTCACGGTGGCGAGCGTGCGCGACGCTGTGCGCTGGAGCCGTTCGACGACGAGCGTGTCGTTGCCACGCGTGATGACGTAGGCCACGCTGCGCGTACCGGACTGCGCATGGGCCGGACGGGCCGTCGTGAGCGAGAGGAGCAGCGCCCCGATCAGCGCTGCCACAAGGGCGACGACGCGCAGAAGCGCGCACGCAGGCGAGTTTCGGGTATGGCGGAACAGGATCATGGGGTCTCCGGATCGGTCGAAGTGGATTCGCGCGAGGCGCCGCCGGCCTTCGGCGTACGCCCCGCGCGCTTGAGCGCGTCCCGCAGCAGGAACTCGACCTGCCCGTTCACACTGCGCAACTCATCGTTCGCCCACCGCTGGATGGCCTCCAGCAGTTCGCGATCGACGCGCATGAGGAACGGCTTCTTGTCCGCCACGGGACGCGACCGGTCAGGTGTAGAGCGAGCCGGTGTTCACCACCGGTTGGGTGGACCGTTCCGAGCAGAGCACGACCAAGAGGTTGCTCACCATCGCGGCCTTGCGCTCCTCGTCCAGCGTGACGATCGACCGCTCGCTCAACATCGCGAGCGCCATATCGACCATGCCCACCGCGCCCTCGACGATCTTCTGTCGGGCGGCGATGATGGCACTCGCCTGCTGCCGCTGCAGCATCGCGGCGGCGATCTCCGGCGAGTAGGCGAGATGCGAGATGCGCGCCTCGACCACTTCGACGCCGGCCTTGAGCAAGCGATCCACCAGCGCCTTCTCCAACGCCTGCGAGACCTCGGTGGTGTGCGTGGAGAGCGACTGCTCGCCCGCCGTGTGCGAGTCGTACGGGTACTGCGTTGCGACCGCACGCAGCGCCGACTCCGACTGCACCGCCACGTAGCGCGTGTAGTCGTCGACCTCGAACAGCGCCTCCGCCGAGTCGATCACCTTCCATACCACGATCGCACCGATCTCGATCGGGTTGGAGTGGTTGTCGTTCACCTTGAGCTTGGCGGTCTCGAAGTTCCTCACGCGGAGCGAGATGGCCTTCTTGACCATGAAGGGGTTGGCGAACCAGAAGCCGTCCTTCTTCACCGTGCCCTTGTACGTGCCGAAGAGGACGAGGGCCTTGGCTTCGTTGGGATTCACGATGAAGAGACCGGCAAGACAGAACCCCGCGACGCTCATCGCGAAGATCGAGCCGACGATGAGCGGGACGTTCTTGTCGGGGTTCGAGTCCGGGAGTTCGCCGACCATCAGCACGAAGGATCCGATGATCACGACGAGCAGGACGATGAGGGCGAGGAGGCCGTTGGAGGCCGGGTATTGGGATTCGCGGTACAATTTAGGCTCCGGAGGATGGTATCTCTATGATATCATAGCAGTATCACAACGGCAAGGCCCCCCGACGGGGTCGGGGGGCCTTGGTCGGGCAGGACCGTGCGGGGTCACCGACGGTACGGGCGCGGGGGAGACGCGGGATCCGGGGGTTACACGGATCGAAGATCCTGTTCTGCGGCGCGGGCGATGCGTTCGCCCTCCTTCACGTCCACCATCAACAACAGCGCGGCGCCCACCACGAAGAAGACGATGACGCTCAGGATCGCCGCTCGGCTCGACTGGAAACGGTTCAGTGCCACCGCGAACGCGAGCGGGCCGAGGATACCGCCGAACTTCTCGAAGACGGAGAAGAAGCCGAAGAACTCGCCGCTCTTGTGCTTCGGGATCAAGGTCGCGAACAGCGAGCGGCTCAGCGCCTGGGTGCCACCCTGCACCAGTCCGATCAGCATTGCGAGGATGTAGAACTCGCGGGTCGTCTGCATGCGATATGCGAAGACGCAGATCACGGTGTAGACGAGCAGGCCGATGAAGATCGAGCGCTTCGCGCCGAGTCTCCCAGCGACGGCGCCGAAGGCGAAAGCGAACGGGATGCCGATGAACTGCACGATCATGATGGCCGTGATGAGGTCCGCGCGACCGATCCCGATCGCGGACCCGTAGACACTGGCCATCTTGATGATCGTCTGGATGCCGTCGTTGTACACCGTGAAGGCGACCATCATCAGGAACGCCTGCTTGTACTGGCGCAGCTCTCGGACCGTCTCACCCATGCGCACGAGGGCGACCTTGAACGGATTCACGCCGGCGTGCTCGTCCTTCTCGATCGCGCGCGGTGGTTCGGGGACGCGGCGGAAGATCGGGATGGAGAAGAGCAGCCACCACACCGCCACGGTGAGGAACGCGACGCGAACCGGAAGCGAGGCTTGTGCGGGCGTGAGGTCGGGGCCGCTGGGGAATCCGAACGTCGCGGGCGACTGGATCATGAACAGATTGACCGCGAGCAGCACGCCCCCACCGATGTAACCGAGCGCATATCCGGCGGTGGAGACACGATCGATCTCGTCCTCGCTCGCGATGTGCGGGAGCAACGATTCGTAGAACGTGGTGCTGCCGGCCGCGCCCGCCAGGGAGAGGATGAACAGGATCGACGCGAGGGTGACGTCGCCTTGGCCGATGAAGTACATCGCGCCGGTCGCACCGACGCCGAGCAGCATGAAGCCGGCCATGAAGGCCTTCTTCGCGGCCTTGTAGTCGGCGACCGCGCCGAGGAACGGCGCGATGAGCGCGATCACGACGGCGTAGACCGTATTGGCCACGGCGTAGCGCTCTTCGCCTTGGGTACCTTCGAGCCCGTACGCCGCGTACGAGAGAAAGAAGAGCGGGAAGACCGCCGTCATGATGACAGTCTGCATGCCGGAGAGACCCCAGTCGTACATCGCCCACGCGCGGAGTTCGGGGCGGTGGAGGCCAAGGTGGTTCAGCAGGCTGCGTTTGGGCGTCATGCGAGAGGGATGGAGTGGCGCCCGCGTCGAGGGCTGGGGGAGAATGCGGGTTGGGCTTCTGGAGCGCAATATTGGATGGCGGACGATGGACGACGGACAGGGACGTCGGACCTCGGTCGGCACAACGCGGTTGCTACTCTCACAGCCTCGTCACGATGACTCTCCCGATCCGACTCGGTGCACAGGGCTGGAACTACCCCGCGTGGGTGGGGCCGTTCTATCCGGCGCGCACGCGCGCGGCGGACTTCCTCTCGATGTACGCGCGCGCGTTCGATACGGTGGAGGTGGACTCGACGTTCTACGCGGTGCCGGCGGCGAAGACCGTGCGCGGCTGGGCCGAGCGTACGCCCGATCACTTCACGTTCGCACTGAAGCTCCCGCAGGAGATCACGCACGAGCTGCGGTTCGTCGGCGCGCAGGACGTGGCGCAACGGTTCTATGATGCGGCGCGCGAGCTTGGTCCCAAGCTTGGGCCGGTACTGATCCAGTGTGGGCCGGACTTCGCACCCACCGAGCGCGACGCGCTCGAGGAGTTCCTGTTCACGCTGCCCAAGGACATCGCGTTCGCCATCGAGTTCCGGCAGAAGGGCTGGATCAACGAGGAGACGCACGGCTTGCTCACGGCGCGCGGGGTGGCGCTCGCACTGGTGGATGCGCGCTGGATCCCGCGCAAGTGGATGCTCAAGCTCGCCGAACGCCCCACCGCGCCGCACGCGTACCTGCGCTGGATGGGACCGGATCGGAAGATCACGGACTACTCGCACGTCCAGGTCGATCGCACGAGTGAACTCGAGGCATGGGCGGCGATCCTGCCGTCGTTGGCGAGGTCAGTGAAGGTGTACGGCTACGTGAACAACCACTTCTCGGGACACAGTCCGGCGAACCTGCGGACGCTGCAAACGATGCTGGGCCAGGTCCCGAAGGACCCGGCCCAGCTCGCGGAGCAACTCGGGCTGTTCTGAGGCACGGCACACACGCGCACCACGCGGTGTGCTCAGCGCGGCGGCCGTCGCAGCTGCGAAGGGAACCGGAGCATCACACCGCCGCGGGTGGCGCAGCGCGTCGACGTCGTGTCGCGCACGACGTACGAACCGTCATTGCACTGCAAGGTCGCATCAGCCGGCGGACGTTCGGCCGGCAGGAACTCCCGCGCGCGGTTCACCATCGGGGGCTCGCGCAGCAACGCGTTCGCCGTCGCCGTGTCGCTCGGCGGGCGCGGCGCCGCCGGCGCCGCGACGATCCTCGGTACGCTGCTGGCTTGCGGGAAACGCCGGAGCGGGAAGCGGACCAGGATGCCACCCTTGCCGTCACACGCCGAATCGGCCGCGCCGTTGGGCGGATACGAGCCGTCTTTGCAGCGCATGGTCGCGCCGTTGGGGCCGCTGCCTTCGGTACGCTCGACGATCGGCGGGACCGGTGGCGTGGCTGCGCGAGCGGCCGCGTCAGTAGGCTTTGGCGCCGCGGTCGCGGTCTGCGCCGCCACACCCGATGAAGCAAAGGTGGTCAGTATGAGCAAGGTCGCGAAGCACTTCATCTCGAGTCTCATGGTCGGTCGCATGGGGGTTTACTCCGGACGGACGATGACGTCTGTACGAATCACGAGCGGCGCGAGCCCCGGCGCGCTGATGGTCACCGTTCCTCCACCCTGCGAGAGTGCACGGAGCACGAACGTGTACTGGAACACCCCGCCCGGCAGAGCGACGGCGCTGAGCGGCGTGCCGTCCACGTTGGAGCGCGCCGACATCTGGCCGGACGATGTGAAGGTGAGTGGTAGCCCGTCAGGACCCACCTGTGCATTGGCCAGAGCCGCCGTCGTGAACCTTACGGTGATGGCCACCGACTCGTTCGCGAAGAATCGCGGCGGCGGCGTGACGTCGGCGCGGATGAAGCCGAGGGCGACCTGCACTTGGGCGGTGTCGGGGATGTACCCGGGCGCGCTGAACACAACGGTGTCGAGTCCGACGCTGGCGCCGCGGAGATTGAAATAGGCGAGCTGGCTCAACCCACGGATCGGCAGCGAGTTGGGCGTGACGATCACCCGACCGCCCAACGTCGTTACCGTCACGTCGGCGGAGTCACCGGAACTCCCGGTCTGTACGAACCCGGCGCCCGTCGACAGCAGTCCCGGTGTGACCGTGTAAGTGCTCCGGTCGGTCTGCAACCGCGCAGGGAGCACTTCCGCTTGTTCGCGCCCCGGCAGCAACTGCCTGAAGAGCCCGACGCGCGTGTCCTCGACGGTGACGATCGAGGTGCCGAGTGCGAGTGCCTGGACCGGACCGAAGACCTCTAGGCCGAACACGAGCGGCTCGACGAATCCGACCGAATCGGCACCGAGCCGTACGATACTCGGATTGGACGACCTGATCCGCACAGGGATGGAGTCCAGCGTTGCGCGGGCCGCGCCCGTCGCTGCGCTCTGTGTGTAGACGGCGATCTGGCGCGAGTTGCCTACAGTCAGATCACCGCCGCTCGCGAAGAAGGCCATCTGGGAGCGCGTGACGTTCACGAACCAGCGGAACGGCAGGAAGCCCGGCGCCGAGCCGGTCACGTACGCGGCACCGACCGTGTCACCGGTGGTGATCGGGAAGTACGCGAACGAGAGGCCCGGCAGCAGCAGCACGGAGTCCGGGGTGCTGACCAGCGAAGGGTTCGAACTCGTCAGCCGGACCCACAGCGAGTCGTCGGTTGCGACATCCCGGAACACATAGTGCTCGAAGTCATCGGTCCGTTCACGCATGCCGATCGAAACGCCGTTGCTGTTCCCGCCCAACGCGAGCGCGCGGGAGTTCACGAGCACCGAGTCGAGCGACTGGAAGAGCCCCGTCGGATCGATGAAGCGCACCCACGACTGGCCCGGGCGACGCGCACGAATGCGCGCGACTCGGGTCGTGATGCCTGCGGGCGTGATCTCGGCGGTGTCGTCGACGATCGCCAACACGCTCGTGTCCCTGACCGTCAGCACGAATCGACGCGTGACGTCGGGGCTGTTCGCCGAGAACGTGGCGACCGGGCGGAGGAACGGGCTCGCATCGATGTCCTGGCCCACGTACGCCGAGTTCGTCATGCTCGCCGACACGCGCGAGTTGCCGACGGCGAGGACGATGGTGTCCGACGCGAGGCCCGGGGAGCTGAAGATCACGGTGTCGGCCCCCAGGACCGTCCCCGTGTTGAGGAATATCACCCTCGAGTTCGTGTTCGCGGGGATCGTGTCCGTCGGCGAAGCTGCCGTGACCGAGGCCGGCCCTTGGATCGTGACCGTCACCGGCAACGCGATGCCTGGGAGCGCACGTCGGATCACCGAGATGCCCTGCCGTAGTCCGACACCGGTACTGATCGACGCGCTGCTGACGTCGAGGCGTGGCGCGCGGACGGTGATCAGGCCACTGGTGTCCGGCACCGCGCCCGGCGCGCCGACGATCAAGAAGGCCGTGCCCGGACCCACGGCGCGCACCACACCTCCGAACGCGTCGCCGTTCGCATTGAAGCGGATGACAGAGTCCGTCACCGCCATGACCGCCGGGTTCGTGGTGCGCACGACCGCCGTGAGCGAATCCGCGCTGCCTCGAGTGAAGCCGCTCGCGTCGCTAAGTCGCACACTGAGACCGCGGCCGAGGCTGTCGGGATCGATGAAGGAGGCCCCCGAGAACGTCGAGAGAACGATGCGGGCCTGACTCACACTGAACGACCGAACCACCGGGGCGAATCCCGGCGCACTGAACGTGAGGTTCGTCGAGCCCGGATTGCGTCCGACGAGGATGATCGGACGGCTCTGGCTCCCGCCGACGCCGACATAGGTCGATGGCGTGGCGACGAAGATCACGTTGGTGTCGGCTGCCACGACACTCACTTCGACCGGCGAGGCCGGCTCGAAGGAGAAGTTGCTCAGATCGACGAACACGTTCCGGTGGATGAGTCCGGAACCGATCGTCGTCCCGTTCTGGATCACGGTGATGGTGCCGGCCTGCACTGTCACCAGCGCCGAGTCGGCGGACGCGCCCTGCGCGGCCACCACGATCCACGTTGACCCCAGACTCAGCGTCCGCAGGGTGAGACCGACGCTGTTCGTCCCCTGACGCAACGTCGAACTCCCCACGTCGATCTGTGCGACCGCAGGGTTTCGGGAGATGATGCTCAGGGGCAGATCGGCCGCGCGCGGCGGCACAGTGAAGAAGTTCGCCCCGAGTGTCGTATCCGCGACGACACCTGCCGAGAACGGGAAGAGATCGTTGACCGCGGCCGTGGTCGAGGTGAGCGAGATCATCGTCGCGGGAACCCGACCACGCACGAGGAAGGAGTCTGACTCTACCCCAGGTACCTCGACCAGCACCCACGAGCTGTCCACCGCGAGGACATCGAAGTAGAGGTCAGTGGAGCCGAAGTACCCTCGGCCGATGATGCCGATGCTGTCGACGCGGACCGAGGACGGTCTACGGGCGGTGAGGCGGACGACACGGTCCCCCGCGGGGGCGAACGTCAGCTGGGCGAACATCTCTTCGCGAGACCCGATCGGAATCGGTGTCCCGAATGTCGAATACGACGAGAAGAGCTGGAGATCCGGCTCACGCACCTCGACCGTCACTCCGCCGCTCACGTACCCTGGCGCGCGCACGAGCAGATCGACGGATTGAGTCGAGTCGACGAGGAAGATCGCCACCTGACCGGCGATGCCACCCGCCGGGATGGTGATCAGCGCGGAATCGGCTGGGGGTGCGAGGATCGCGGGGCCGGCGGGCTCCGCTTGTGCGATGCTGCAGTAGAACTCGCAGTCGACGACCGGCGTCCCGCGCCCCGACCACGGCGAGATCTGGACCTTGGTCGGATCCGCGCCACGCACCACCGCGGTGATGCCTCCCGGCGGTGCGGGCTCTGACAAGACGACCACCGTGCGCAGCGTGTCGCCCCGCAAGTAGGTCGTGAAGGTCTGGAGTCGGATGCCCACGCTGGCCGAGTCGACCGCCACGAGGATCGAGTCGGTGCCGATCGACGAGGTCACCACCGCCCAGGTGGATCCCTGCGCGCGACCAATGAGGCTCGGCGACCGCAACGTCGAGCCGGTGGTGAAGACCACCGAGTCGACCTGCCAATCGGCGATGGTCGTATCGCGACTCACCAACTGCGCGACCACCGTGCTGGTCGCGGCCGGATTCACGAAGATCGGGATGTTCCGTGTGCCACCCACGGTGGTGGAGACCGTCTCCGCGCTCATGAACAGCGTCGGCGAACCGCTACCGGTGAAGATCGACGCACTCACCGGGATCGGGTTGAGTCCGGTCACCCCGGCGGTGATCTGCTGTGTGCCCGAGGAGCCGAGGGTCCAGCTCGTCGCGGCGCGGCCATCCACATCGGTCACGCGGCTGGTCGGCGACACGGTACCGCCGCCGATGGCGACGGTGAAGTTCACCGTCGCGCCGACGATCGGGAATCCGAACACGTCGGTCACCCGCACGCGGATGGAATCCGCGAGCGTGGTGCTCGCCGGTGCGGTCTGATTGCCTCCGCCGATGAGCGTGACGAAGCGCGGCGGTGCCGCCGTGACGTTGAAGAGCGCCGACTGTGCGTTGGGCACACCGGTGACCTGCGCGACGATGCGGTATCCCGTGCCCGCGCGGTTGACGGTGAGGCCATTGAACACGGCGACGCCGTCCACGGCGGCCCGTGTGGTCGTCCCGACGAGGTTCGCGTTTCCCGCACCGCCGGTCAGCGAGAGTGTGACGTCGCCGGTGAATCCCGGCACGGTGTCGCCCGTCGCATCGAGCACCAGCACGCTGAACGACGGGATGGTGTCACCGGCCGCGAAGGTGTTCGGCGACGCCGTGAGCTGCAGCGTGGTCGGAGCGGCCGAGAGCTGGCTGCCCGCGACGTTCACACCGATGGAGTTCGAGAGGATCGACGCGCGCAGCGTGCCGGGGCCCGCGACCGTACCAGCGGTCCACGACGCAACCGCCTCGCCGTTCGCGTCGGTCACCGCAGAGGGCGGTGCCACACTGCCGCCACCCTGCGCCACCGAGAAGTCCACCGTCACGCCACCCACCCCGATGCCGTCGATCGCGTTCACACGCACGCGGATCGGCTGCGGGAACACATCGCCGGCCCGTACCTGCTGCGCGCCGCCACTCACCAGCACCACGTTGCTCGGCGTCGGCGTGATCGTGACGTCGGCGGTATCGGCCTGACCGGTGAGTGTCTGGGCGATGATCCGCGCGCTGCCGCGCGCACCGAGGAGTGTGGTCGCACCGGTGCGGATGTTGACACGCACGCGGTTGGAGTCGGTGGAGGTGAACGCGATCGGGGCGTTGGCGAGCACGGTGTTCTGCGAGTCGCGCACCACGGCGGAGAAGGTCGTTCCCTGGTTGATCGTGCCGACGAAGTTCGGCGGCGCGATCACGATCGACGCGGCGTTCGCGCCCGGTCCGGTGTAGTCGAGCGGCACATCCGGCGCGGCACCCGGGTTGGACGACGGGCGCGCCAGGACTTCGATCGGACCGCCGGAGAACACGGTGTCGCCGGCGGCGTTGAGATACTTGAGCGTCGCGTCGAGCGGCTCACCCTGCGAGGTCGCGCCTTCGCCCAGCGTGATGTTGAACGACAGGCGCACCGTCGTGGACTCGGGCGGGAAGGGCACCAGCTGGTCGACCGCCGTGTCGCCGTTCGCCCGCAGCAGCACCACGCGAACGCGGTTGAAATCGACCACCGAGCCGATGCTGAGCACTTCGCCGGTGCCCGCGAGTGTTACCGTGCCGAACACTGGGTTGAGGGCGACCGTTGCCAGCGCGCCACGGCCGCCAGGACCGGTGACCTCGCGTCCGCAGCTGAGCAGACCGACGATGAACAGGAGAGCCGCCGCCAGGGCGGGGCGCAAACGGCGCAGGCGCATGGACATTCGTGGGGTCCGCAAGGGTTCGCCGATGATGCACACACCGCCAAGAGACCGGCGGCATGACCGCGTATAACGTGGTCGTTCGCTACTATTGATGCAACATCATGCAATCTCGGGGCCGCGAAGATGGCTCCCCGGGCGCCCGCTCGGCCCCGGTCACGAATCACGCGGTTCCCCGCTCCGAACCCCTCCGTACGGCACCCCATTGCGCCTCAAGACCATCCTCGGCCTCGCAATACCGCTCGCCTTCGCGTCACTCTTTGTCCGGTTCGGGTTCTGGCAATTGAGTCGACACCGTGAGATCGGCGCCCGGAACGCGGCCCTCGCCGCCCGGCTGGCCGAATCGCCGGTGCCCTTCGATTCGCTGCGCGGCGACACCGCCACGACCACTTGGGCCCGCGTCACGCTCCGCGGACGCTTCCGCTATGACCTCGAATTGGTCCTGGGGCCACGCGTCTCCGAGGGATCCCCGGGCGTCTTCTTGCTTACCCCACTCGAGCGCCCGGGAAACGACACCCTCGTGCTCGTCACGCGAGGCTGGGTGTACTCCGCCGACGGCAGTGCCGTGGAGCGCGAGCGCTGGCGGGAGGCCGACTCGGTGTCGCTCGCCGGCTATGTGCTCGCCGTCCCCGCGGAAGGCCCGCTACCGCCGTCCGATACGCTGCGTCCTATCCGCGTCCTGTCCCAGAACGCCGTGCGCGCTCGTCTCAAGCAGCCGTTCGCGTCGGCCCAAGTCGTGATGACCTCCGACTCCACGGCCCGCGCCGATTCGGTCCCGCGTCGGCTGCCGTTGCCGATGGTCGATGCCGGGCCGCATTTCTCGTACATGCTCCAGTGGTTCGCGTTCGCGACCATCGCACTCATCGGCGGCGTCATCCTCACCCGCCGAGGGATTGTCGCGGAGCGTTCAGAGGGGTAGCTATAGGGACCCGCGGGAAGCCATGCGACCCGCACCGTCGTACCCACATCCGAGGAGCCCACCGTGGCCGATCACCAGAGCACCGCTCCCGCCTCCGAGAAGGAGGCCCGCGACGTCGCCGAAGACGCGCGCGAGACCGAGTGGGAGCACCCGAGTTTCGTCAAGGAACTCTTCCTGGGTCGCTTCCGATTCGACTTGGTCCATCCCCATCCCGCCGAGGACCCCGCCGCCGAGGCCGCGGCCAAGCCGTTCCTCGCGACGCTCAAGGCATTCCTCGAGCGATACGACGCCGACATGGTGGACCGCACCGGCGAGATCCCCGAGGCATACGTGCAGGAGCTCCGCGAGATGGGAGCGTTCGGCATCAAGATCCCGACGGAGTACGGCGGACTCGGCCTCTCGCAGATGGCGTATGTGAAGGCCATGGAGATGGTCACGTCCAAGTGCGGCTCGCTCTGCGCGCTGCTCTCCGCCTCGCAGTCCATCGGCGTGCCGCAGCCGCTCAAGCTCTTCGGCACCGAGGCGCAGAAGAAGAAGTTCTTCCCGCAGATCGCCAAGGGCGGCATCACCGCGTTCGCCCTCACCGAGGTGAACGCCGGCTCCGACCCCGCCAACATGACCACCGCGGCGACGCCGTCCGAAGATGGCACGCACTGGGTGATCAACGGCGAGAAGCTCTGGTGCACCAACGGCACACGTGCCGACCTCTTCGTGGTGATGGCGCGCACGCCGGACCGCATGGTGAACGGCAAGTTGCGCAAGAAGCAGATCACGGCGTTCATCGTCGATGCCAAGACCCCCGGCATCAGCGTGAAGCACCGCTGCCGCTTCATGGGGCTCAAGGCGATCGAGAACGGCCTGATGTCGTTCAAGGACGTGAAGGTCCCGAGCGAGAACATCCTGTGGGGTGAGGGCAAGGGCCTCAAGCTCGCGCTCATCACGCTCAACACCGGCCGGCTCACCATCCCCGCATCGGTCGCGGGCGCGAGCAAGGCGCTGGTGCGCGGGGTGCGCGCCTGGGCCGCGGAGCGCGTGCAGTGGGGCCAGCCCATCGCCAAGCACGAGGCGATCGC
Organism: Gemmatimonadaceae bacterium; assembly: GCA_046153705.1. Taxonomy (GTDB): domain Bacteria; phylum Gemmatimonadota; class Gemmatimonadetes; order Gemmatimonadales; family Gemmatimonadaceae; genus Pseudogemmatithrix. The sequence goes on along the minus strand of JBJXGK010000007.1, from coordinate 18,273 downwards.
GCAGAAGATCGCGCGGCTCACCGCGAACACATTCGCGATGGAATCGGTCGCGCTGCTCTCCACGGCACTCTACGAGCGCGGGGGAACGGATATCCGTCTCGAGGCCGCGATCGCGAAGCTGTTCAACACCGAGCTCGCGTGGCGGTCAGTCGACGACGCACTGCAGATCCGCGGCGGGCGCGGTTACGAGACCGCCGACTCACTCCGGGCGCGCGGCGAGACGCCACTGCCGATCGAACGTGCGATGCGCGACAGCCGCATCAATCTCATCTTCGAGGGGTCGAGTGAGATCATGCGTTTGTTCATCGCACGCGAGGCGGTGGACCAGCACTTCTCCATCGCCTTCCCGATCGTCGCGCCCGAGTCGTCGATCGGCACCCGCCTCTCGGCGGCGATGAAGGCGGCGCCGTTCTACCTCACGTGGTATCCGGGTACGTGGATCTCGTCCATGCGCTCGTACAGCGGCTTCGGCAGGCTCGAGACGCACCTGCATTACCTCGAGCGCACCACGCGGCGGCTCGGTCGCGGGATCTTCCACGCGATGGTGCGGTTCGGGCCCGGGCTCGAGCGGCGGCAGATGGTGCTCTTCCGCGCGGTCGATATCGGCGCGGAATGTTATGCGATGGCGGCGACCATCGCCCGCGCGAAGATGTTGGCCGACCAGGGCAACGCCGAAGCGATGGAACTCGCCGACGTGTTCTGCCGTGAGTCGCGTGACCGCATCGAGGCCAGCTTCAAGGCGCTCTACGGCAAGCACGATGCCGCGCTCTACACGCTCGCGCAGCGAGTCGTGAAGGGTGAGCATGCGTGGCTCGAGCAGGGGATCGTGGATGAGACGGTGATCGCTGCCCGGACGGAGCCGGTTGTCGCGCGGGAGATGGTTGGGGTGTAGGGGGTTCTGTGAGTGGCGGGTTGGGTCGGTGAGTGCGAGAGTCTGCTTTTCTTTTTCAACGACCGCGCGTAGGACAAGAAGGGGAGCGAAGACGAAGAGTCTGCGCTCCCCTTTCTTGGTCTCATCGTCCTACGCTCTCCGCTGAGGGGCATCGCACCCTGAATGCGCCGCTCCGTGCGTCCCCTGTGCCCCCTGTGGTGAGAAGCAGGAGATCCAGCCGCACCGTGAACTACGCCACCCGATCCCGCCGGAACTGCAGCAACACCACCGCCCCGATGATCAGCACGCCGCCGAGCAGCGTCGGCAAGGTCAACGCCTGCCCCAGCACGAGCACACCGAGCAACGCGGTGAGGAACGGTTCCACCGTCGAGATGATCGCGGTGCGCACCGGACCCAATCGGATCAACCCCATCAGGAAGAACACACTCGGCAACACGGTCGAGAAGACCGTCAGCGCGGCGATCGCGGCCCATGCGGTGCCGCTCATCTGCCAGGTGAAGCTCTGGTCGCTCACGCTCAACACCAGGAACGCCAGCGCAGCACCGATCTTCGAGTACGCGGAGGTCGGTGCGACGGGATGATCCTTCTGCAGCGTGCGCATCATCGGGATGTACGCGCCGTAGATGAGCGCCGCCGACAACGCGAGGGCCACGCCACGGTAGTCGATCGCCGCGGTGCCCGGCATCCCCACCATGACGCCGATGCCGGTGAACGAGAGGGCCAGCGCCATCGCGCGACGAGAATCGAGTTTCTCCGCACCGCGTACCGCCTGGGCGAGTGCGACCCACGCGGGATACGTGTAGAAGAGGAACGCGAGCGTCGCCGCCGGGATGTACTTGAGCGAGGAGAGCGCCAGATACACCAGCAGCGCCTGCCCGAACCCGCCGAGCGTGACGAAGAGGATCATCTCGCGCGGCGGGATGCGCTTGTAGTTGCGGCTCCCCACGTACCCGGTGAGCACCACCGCCGAGAGCACGTAGCGCCACGCCAGCACAGTCGCCAACGTGACTCCGGTCGCCGTCGCCTGTGACGTGAGGATGCTTACCGCGGCGAAGCCCGTCGCGGCGAGGAGCGTGTATAACGTGCCCGGCGCGATCTGTCCGACGTCGGTGGTCTGCACAGCGGTAGCGGTCATCAGTCGGGGAGCGGGGCGTCAGGAATGGAGGGAGACGCCGAACGTTGCAGGAGCATGATGGCGATGATGATACACGCGCCACCCGCGAGAGTCGACGGCCCGATCGCTTGCCCCAGGACGAGCGCAGCGAGGATCGCCGTGTAGAACGGTTCCGTGGTGGAGAGGATGGCCGTGCGAACCGGACCGAGCACTTCGAGTCCGCGCAAGAATACTATGAAGGCCATCGCCGTGCTGAACAGTGCGATCACCCCCGCCAACAACCATACCATCGGCGTGAACCCCGTGAACAGTACACCGGTGAACCATGCCCAGCCGATGAACACGATCGCCGCGCCGGCGATCACGTAGCTCGACGCGACCGCGGCGGAGAGTGGACCACGCAGCCGATGCAACAAGGGGATGTACGCGGCGTAGATGATCGCCGAGCCGAGCGCGCGGGACAGCCCGGCGAACGGCAGCGTCGTGCTCCATGGCGTTCCCACCATCAAGACGATGCCGGACAACGCGAGGATCAACGCCCCGATCCGAGTACCCGAGAGTCGCTCGTGCCCGCTCAATGCACCGAACACCGCGACCCACGCCGGATACGTGTAGAACAGGAATCCCAGCTGCGCCGCGCTCAACCACTCGAGCGAGGATAAGGACAGCCATGTGACCACCGTCTGCCCGCCGCCCCCGAGGAGCAGCAGGGCGAGTGCGCGTTGCATCGGTATTCGCAGGGCATGTGGGCCGCCGGAGGCGACGACCAACAGCGGCGCCGCGAGCGCATAGCGCCAGGCCATCAAGGCGATCAGCGCCACACCCACTCGCGATGTGAGCGTCGTCACCACGGAGAGCGTACCGTACCCACAGGCGGCGAGGACGATCAGTCCCGTCGCGCGGCGCTCCGAGATCACGGCAGGCTCACAGCAAAGTGCCGCGCAGCAGGAGCAGGGCTACGGTGAAGTAGAGCACCACGCCGGTCACGTCCACGAGCGTGGCCACGAGTGGCGCCGATGCGCTCGCGGGGTCGAAGCCGAGCCGCTTGAGCACGAAGGGCAGCATCGCACCGGTGATCGTCCCGAACAGCACCACGCCCAGCACGGTCGTGCCTACCGTCGTCGCCAGTAGCACGTAGTGCTCACCGAACGGATACAGGCCCATCCACTGCCACAGGAGTACGCGCAGCAGTCCCACCACGCCGAGCATCGCGCCGAGCATGAGTCCCAACGCGACCTCGCGGCCCATGACGCGGGTCCAGTCTCGCGCACCGAGTTCCTGGAGCGCGATGGCGCGGATGATCAACGACGTCGCCTGCGAGCCGGAGTTGCCGCCAGAGCTGATCACGAGCGGCACGAACAACGCGAGCACCGTCGCCGCATCGATCTCGCTCTGGAAGTACGTCATCGCCGCGGCCGTGAACATCTGGCCCACGAACAGCACGAGCAACCACGGCGAACGCTTCTTGATGAGGTCCCAGAGACTCGACTCGAGGTACGGCTCCTCGAGCGCTTGCAGGCCGCCGAACTTCTGCACGTCCTCGGTCTGCTCCTCTTGGATCACGTCGATGACGTCGTCGACCGTGACGACGCCGAGCAACCGACGGTCGGCGTCGACCACCGGCACGGCGACGAGGTCGTAGTTCGACGTGAGCTGTGCGACTTCCTCGCGGTCGGCGGTCGCCAAGACCGTGACCACCTCGGTCCACGCGACATCGACGATGCGTGCGCCTTCGGGGGCGGCGAGCAGCTCCCGCAACGACAGCACGCCCCGCAGTTGCCCATGCGGATCGACCGTGTACACGGTGCCCATCGCCTCGCGCCGCCCGCCCCGCGCGATCGCGCGCACGGCCGCCAGCGCTTCCTCCACTGTCTGCGACTCCGGGACCGACACGAACTCGGTGGTCATGAGACCGCCGGCCGTCGACGGGTCGTACTGGAGGAGTCGCTCGGTCTCGGCACGTTCTTTCGCCGGGATCGCCTCGAGGATCTCGTCGGCGGCGTCCTCGTCCATCTCGTCGAGCGCATCGGCGCGCTCGTCGGGTGTCATCAGCGCCAGCAGCGGACCCGCCTGCTCCGGGTCCATCGCCTCGAGGACCTCGGTGCGCACATCCTCCTGCAGATACTCCAGCACGTTCGCCGCGCGCGAGGTCGGCAGCGAGGTCAGGAAGCGCGGCAGCATCCCGCGCGGCAGGAGCTCCGCCACGTCCGCGAGGTCGGCCGGATGCATCTCCTCCGTCTCCGCCGCGATCGACGTTGCGTCGCTCTCGAGCAAGTCGAGGATGTCCGGCGCGACCAGAGCCGCGACCGACTGTTCCTTCTTCCGCGGATCTGGAGTCACGGGGTGCCTCCCCAGGTGACGAAGTGGGTCGCGTGCGCGCTCGCGCGCGCGCGTACCATAGCGAAGTGCTCCGAAGCTAACCGGAAGCCGAGTCGCGCAACAAGGCGCGCAACGGATTCGTCACGCCCGCCGGTCCACCGCAGACCCCCACGCAACGTTTCGGGCATGGGCGCTGTCGAACCGCGTGACAGACCCCCACCGGGACCCCAAACCCGGACTGTGCCGTGCTGCTGCCTCTCATGCTCGCCCTGCAGGTGACCGTCGCGCAGGGCCCCAAGCTTCCGTCCGACCCCACCGCGCTCAAAGAACCCACCCCTCGTCGAGTTCCCACAGCCATCGCGGCCACTGCGGCGCGGGCAGCCACGCCCCCGGTCCTCGACGGCCGAGATGACGACGATCTCTGGCGGGACGCCGCGGCGATCACGCAGTTCCGTCAGCATGATCCGGTCGAGGACGGCGATCCGCGCTATCGCACCGAAGCACGCGTGGGCTATGACGCGAAGTACCTCTACGTCTTCGTGCGGTCCTTCGACCCCGCGCCGGATTCGGTGATGGCGCTCCTCTCGCGCCGCGATGCCCGGACGCAGAGCGACTACGTGCATCTCATGGTCGACTCGTACAACGACAAGCGCACCGGCTTCCGCTTCTCCACCAACCCGCTCGGCGTCAAACGCGACTTCTACATCTCCGGCGACGGGAACGAGGACGCCTCGTGGGACGGCGTCTGGGATGTCGCCTCGGGTATCGACTCCCTCGGCTGGACGGCGGAGTATCGGATCCCGTTCAGTCAGCTGCGCTTCCCGGCCGCGGAGACGCACACGTTCGGCTTCGCCATCTGGCGCGACGTCGCGCGCCACAACGAGCGGATCTCGTGGCCTCTGTTCCGCCGCTCTCAGACGGGATTCGTCTCGCAGTGGGGTGAGGTCGACGGCTTCGACGCGATCGACACGCCCCGGCGACTCGAGGTGCTGCCGTATTCGGTCGCGACGAATGCGGCGCGGCCAGCCGGCGGCGGGGGTTTCGAGCGACAGCAGAAGTTCGCGTTCGGCGCCGACATCAAGTACGGCGTCACGTCCAACCTCACACTCGACGGCACGGTGAACCCGGACTTCGGCCAGGTCGAAGCCGACCCGGCGGTGCTCAACCTCTCCGCGTTCGAGCAGTTCTTCGAAGAACGCCGTCCGTTCTTCCTCGAGGGTGCCGGCATCTTCTCCTTCGCGAACAATCTCTTCTACTCGCGGCGCGTCGGGCGCAGCCCACAGCTGAGCGGCGTGTACTTCCAGGACGACAACGTACAGAACTCCACCATCCTCGGTGCCGCGAAGCTCACGGGGCGCACGGCGGGGGGACTGAACATCGGCTTCCTGAATGCCATGACGGAGCGCGAGACCGGTTCGCTCGGCCGGACGATCGAACCGCGGACCAACTTCCTCGCGACGCGACTGCAGCAGGACCTCCGCGGCGGGAACTCCGGTGTCGGCATGATGTTCACGGCCACCAATCGTGCGCTCGACGACGACTCGCGCGCATACCTGCGCGAGAGCGCGTACGCGTTCGGCGTCGACGGCCGCCACCGGTTCCTCAAGAACAACTACCAGGTCACGGGCTCCATCGTCGGGAGCTACGTGAGCGGCTCCGAGTCGGCGATGATCGCGACGCAGCGCAGCGCGGTGCATCAGTTCCAGCGCCCCGATTCACGCCGTAATGTCGACAGCGCCGCCACTTCACTTGCTGGTTCGCGCATCGCACTCGGCGTCGGGAAGACCGGCGGTGGCATCACGCGGTTCAACTCCTCCCTGACCACCACGAGCGCCGGCTATGAGGTGAACGACGCCGGATTCCTCAGTCGGGCCGACATCAGCAACCTCTCCAACTGGTTCAGCCTGCAGTATCAGAAACCGACCGCGATGTACCGGCGCCTCTTCGTGAACCTGAACCACTGGATGGACTGGAACACCGAGGGGCTCGCCCTCAGCTCCGGCGCGAACATCAACATCAACGGCGAACTGCCCAACCAGTGGTGGTTCTGGACCGGTTTCAACGCGAACGGTATCGGCGAGGTGTACGACGACCGCGCCGCGCGCGGTGGGCCCGCAGTGCGCCGGCCGCTGCGCAGGAACACCTGGCTCGGCTTCGAGACGGACGGACGCAAGTCGGTGAGTGGCACCCTGCAGGGCTATTTCTCGCCTGCCGATGAAGCCGGGACCACCGAGTGGGGCATCGATCCGTCGCTGAACTTCCGCGTTGCGAGTCGACTGCAGGCCGAGGTCGGCCTGCACTTGAGTGCCGGGACGCTGGGGCAGCAGTGGTACGGCAACGTGACGGACGCACAGGGTACGCACTACACGTTCGCGCGGCTCGGACAACGGACCACGTCGCTCACCGCGCGCGTGGACTACACCATGACGCCGACCCTCTCGCTGCAGATCTACGCGCAGCCCTTCATCACAGCCGGTGATTACTCGAACCTCCGCGAGCTGGTCGACGGTCGCGCCGCGGACTTCGCGGACCGCTATCGCCCGTTCACGTCGATCACCCCGCAGGACTTCAACGTCAAGCAGTTCCGCTCCAACACGGTGGTACGCTGGGAGTATCGGCCCGGCTCGGTGTTGTTCTTCGTGTGGCAGCAGGGCCGCGGACAGTTCGACCGCAACCGCGGCTCGTTCGACGCGGCGCGCGACTATCGGGACCTGTTCAACACGCGCGCTGACAACACGTTCGTGATCAAGGGCTCGTACTGGTTCAGTCTGTGAATCGGCGGGATGGTAGATGGTGGACGGGAGACTTTCGGTCTCAGCGACGGGTGAACGACGACGTGTCGGGCGCGAGGCACGGACAGCGCATGTACTCATGCAAGCCCTGGCGTGTCCGGGAGCACTGCTTCCGCGGGTCAGGCCCCACCCGCTGAAACCGAGTAAACCCTTTCCCCGTAGGCGGTGTCAGAAGGGATGTACGACGACTTCGGGTAGACAGCGGGGCGCGGGTCGGTGCTGGTGGGGGGCCGGCCGGCCCCCTGTCCACTCAAGTCGGGTCTGCACCAACACAACCGATGGACAGAAGGAACCGAAGGCGCCGAGCCGGTGGATGACGTGAAGGGCATCCATCGGCTCGGCGTTCGTCTCTCAGATCATCGGCAGCGTCCGCGGCAGCACGCGCACGGCGAGCACCTCGAATCCAGCCGCCTCGACCGCCGCGCGCAACGCGCCCTCCAGCTCCACTGGCGAGACGTGCCCATCGTGCATCACCTCGGCGCGCCCCAGCTCCACGTCGGCGTGCACCAGCCCGCCCACGGCCGAGAGGGCGGTGAACACCGCGTGCTTCGCGTGCACCGAGAGCATGCCGCCGATCGTGAGTTCGAGTCGCATCGCGGGCAATCTACGCGGACCGGAACGAGAAGTGTGTCGCCACTGGCGTCGGCGAACCGCTCGCGGCCACTTTCCACGAATGACAACCGTCGCATTCCTCGGACTCGGCGCGATCGGGACGCCGATGGCCCGCCATCTCGCCGCAGGGGCCTGGGGCCTCCGCGTCTGGAACCGCACTTACTCGCGCGCCGCGGAGTTCGCGAGCGCAAACAAGGTCACTCATGCCGCGTCGCCTGCGGACGCGGCGCGTGGCGCCGATATCGTCATCACCTGCTTCCCGGTCTCCGCTGACGTCGAGTCGCTGCTCGACGGCCCCGATGGGCTCCTCGCCGGTCTCGCGAAAGGCAGTGTGCTCGTCGATTGCACGTCGGGCGACCCCGCCACGTCGCAGCGCATCGCCGGGCGGCTCGTCGCGCACGGCGTCGCGTTCATCGACGCTCCGGTCTCCGGCGGCGTCGCCGGCGCCGAGGCTGGCACGCTCACGGTGATGGTCGGCGGCGAGGCGTCGGTGTTGGACCGTGTGCGCCCCGTGCTCGAGGTATTCGGCAAGAAGATCGTCCACTGCGGAGCCGTCGGTGCGGGTGATGCGGTGAAGGCGGTCAACAACGCCCTGCTGGCGTTGCATCTCTGGAGCACCGCCGAGGGATTGATCGCGCTGCGCAAAGCCGGCGTCGCGCCCGAGGTGGCGCTCGATGTCATCAATACCTCGAGCGGTCGCTCCAATGCGTCGATGAATCTCTTCCCCGAGCGGGTGCTCACACGCGCCTTCCCGCGCACCTTCCGTCTCGCGTTGCTCGACAAGGACGTGGGTATCGCCGCGCAGGTCGCACGCGAGCAGAAGAGCCCGGCGCCACTCATGCAGCTCACCGCCGAGCTCTTCCAGGCGGCGCACCTCGCTCTCGGGGAGGATGCGGACCACGTCGAAGTCGTGCGGTACATCGAACAGCTCACCGGCACGGAGATCAAGTGACTGCCACTCTCGCGCAGATACGTGCGCAGTTCCCCGCGCTCGCGCGGAAGCACGAAGGACTCCCGGTCGCGCACTTCGACGGACCAGGCGGCACCCAGGTGCCGCAGCGAGTGGTCGATGCGATGGCCGACTACCTCCTGCATCATAACGCCAACACGCACTGGGCCTACCCTACCAGCGCCGAGACCGACGCGTTGATCCTCGGCGCACGAGAGGCGCTCGCGGATTTCCTCAATGCGAGTCCGCGTGAGATATCGTTCGCGAACAACATGACCACCGGGACGTTCCACCTCGCGCGCGCACTGGGCCGGGGCTGGGGCGTGGGTGATGAGATCGTGATCACCGATCTCGATCACCATGCGAACGTCGCGCCGTGGCGAGCGCTCGAGCGGGAACGCGGTGTCACGATCCGGCGCGTCGATGTCGACCTCGGCAAAGGACAGCTCGACTTTGGCTCGCTCAAGGCCTCGCTCACGCCGCGCACCAAGCTGCTCGCCATCGGCGCCGGGTCGAATGCGCTGGGCACCATCAGTGATGTGACCGAAGCGGCCCGGCTCGCGCACGCGGTCGGTGCGCTGGTGTTCGTGGACGCCGTGCACTACGCACCACACGCACTCGTCGACGTGAAGGCGATGGACTGCGACTTCCTTGGATGCTCGGCCTACAAGTTCTACGGTCCGCACGTCGGGGTGATCTACGGCAGGGAGCATCTGCTCCAGTCGCTCGATGTGCCGAAGCTCGCGCCGGCACCGGATGAAGCGCCGGAGCGCATGGAGACCGGCACCCAGAACCACGAAGGGATCGTCGGGGCAGGGGCGGCCGTGGACTTTCTCGCGTCGATCGGCACCGGCGCGACGCGACGGGCGCGGCTGGTCTCGGCGTTCCACGCACTGCATCAGGCCGGGATGGCGCACTTCACGCGCCTGTGGGACGGCCTCGGCACTGTTCCGGGGGTGACGCGATTCGGGCCGCCGCCCGACCAGCCGCGCACCCCGACCATCGCGTTCACCGTCGAGGGTCTGCCGAGCGAGGACGTGACGCGTGCGTTGGTGACGCGTGGTGTCTTCACCAGCCACGGCGACTTCTACGCGGCGACCATCGTCGAGCGCCTGGGACTCTCCGTGCCCGGGCTCGTTCGCGCCGGGGCCGCCTGCTACACGTCCGCCGACGAGGTCGAGCGCCTCATCGCCGGCGTCAAGGAGATCGCGCGCTCGTCGTGATATATTCCGGCATGCGCGTACGCCCCGCAGTCGTGGCTTTGGTTGCTCTCGTCGCGGCTTGCCGTGAGCCGGAGCCGGTCGTGCCGGCGCCCGCCGCGGAGTTCATCATCGCGGCGGGCGACTCGGTGTTCTGGGTGCGCTCCGAAGCCGAAGGCATCCGCGTGCGTGGCGCGCCGATGTTGCTTGCGCAGGTGGGCGGTCGATTCGCCGAGCTCTACACGGCCGACGCCGACTTCTCGTTCTACGACGCGGTGTACGTCGGGCAGCGGCTCTACAAGCGCGATCTCATCAGCGGCGACTCGATCGCGCTGTTCGCCGACACCCTCATGCCTGCGTTCGCGCGCGCGTATGCATCGGCGAACCCGGACGAGCGTCCGCTCGATCCCGACGAACAGGGCAGCGAGAATCCACGGACCGTCGGCACCTCGGATGTCGAGGTGCTCGACGTGCACGGCAACTGGTTGTCGTTCGAGTATCGCACCGACGTCGACATCGTCGGGGGTGCGTCGTCACACGGCGCACGTCGTGGTGTCATCGACCTGCGTACCGCCGCCGCCGCATCGCTCGACGCGCTCCTCGGTGTGCCCGCCGCGCGGAAGGTCGTGCAGCAGGGTCGGGAGCGCTGGACCGCGCTCCGTGATTCGCTGCTCGCCCTCGCCGCGGATTCGTTCGCGGCGCCGGCGGTCGATGTCGAGCGATTGAGCTTCGAGCCCCGGAGCTTCATCCTCGCGGCGATCGATGGGCTGCCCCACGTGCGATTCGCGGTGGTGCAGTCCGCCGCGACGGATCCCATCGGTGTCGTCGAACTCGATCCTATGCCGGTGGCTCCCCCTTCGTGGTGGCCGGATGTGCGGTCGGGGTACTCCGCGTCGACCGACAGCGAGGAGCAGGTGTGGAAGCGCGACGGGTACGATCTCGTCGGGCGGCCCGCTGACTCACCGACCGCGCGCACGACCTTCGTCCTCCGCAACCCTGAAGGGAAGGAATGGCGACTCGGCTCGGTGCCGTCGCCCGTGCTGCGCGTGATGTGGATGAACGATTCCACCGCGGTACCGGGCACGCGCGACGCCCTCACCAAGGCGTTCAACGAGGCGGCGTTCTACAGCGGCGAGGCGCGTATCGTCAGGCACGAGCCGGGCAGCATGCGCTCCCGTTCGCTCAGCCCCGCCGCGGTGACCCTGCGTTACGCCAGCCGCGCGACCACCCGCAAGCCGACCGCACGTCCCAGCGCACACTCTCGCCGTGAGGCAGGCCAGTGACCGAGATCGCGTCGATGCCCTGGACCGTGGAGCGCGCGAACAAGGCGCTCCCGCTCGTGCGCCGGATCGCGGCGGACCTGGTGCGCGCCTACAGCCAATGGCGCGAGCTCGTCGAGCGGTTCGAGGTGGTCTCGACCTCCAACACCACCGCGTCGAGCGAAGAAGCCGAGCGTTTACAGCGCGAGGTGCAGCGCGTTGCGGCCGAGATCGAGGACTTCGTGGAGGAGCTCCACGACCTCGGCGTGGAGTGCAAATCGTTCGAGACCGGGCTTCTCGATTTCCCCGCCGAACGCGACGGGCGTCCAGTGTATCTGTGCTGGCAGCACGGCGAGCCGCGGGTGGCCCACTGGCACGAGATCGACGCAGGTTTCGCTGGAAGGCAACCTCTGCAGGAGTGACCGATGCCGAACGGGCCGTGGCTTCGATTGTCCGTCCTCGTTGCAGGGATGATCGGTGCTGCATGTGGGAGGTCGTCGCCGGCCGATGACCGACCGGAGGCCGCTGCGCGATCGGGGATCATCGACCATCACGTGCATCTGCTCGGCCCGGACATCATGCGCGACTGGCGCGCGATCGGCGTCACGTTCTCCCGGGCCGACTCGGTCTACACGGGGCTCGTTGCACTCAACAACACCGGTGCGGACTCCATCGCGCTCGCGGTGCTCGTGCCCATGGGTCACCTCTACGCGACGGAGGACTTCGCGTACGCGTTCAAGCTCGACCGGGCCGAGGAGGCCAAGCGTGTCGCGCGGGAGAACGACCATGTCGCGGCGCAGGCCGCACGATTCCCCGGACGCGCCGTCGCACTCTGTTCCGCTCCTGCGCTCCGCGAGTACGCCATGGCCGAGTTCGCGCGCTGTCGCGACTCGCTCGGGGTCGCAGGTATCAAGCTCCACCTCGCCAGCTCGCAGGTGGACTTCCGCGACACCGCACATCTCGCCGCGATCTCGCGGATCGTCGCCTGGGCAACGGAGTCCGACCTGCCGCTCCTCGTCCATGTCGATCCGCAGCGACGCGGTCTCGATTCGCTCGACGTGAAGCGCTTCGTGCGCGAGGTGATCGGGCCGCTTCCGCGGGCGACCATCGTCATCGCGCATCTGGGCGGCAGCGGCGGATACGGCGGGTGGACCCGTACGGTGTTCGGTGTGACGCGCCGCTGGCAGGACTCGGTCGAGCGCGCCGAGCAGCGGCCGCGCGCACTGTACTACGACCTCTCCGCGGTGGTCCTCGAGGCGGAGTCGGAAGGTGTGCCCGCCACCACGCCGGAGCAGATCACGCAGCTCGCTGCGGATCTGCGCGAGGCGGGGATGTCGCGGCTCGTCTTCGGGAGCGACTATCCGGTGTTCGACGCCGTGCGCGGGGTACGCGTGTTACGCGAGAAGGTCGGACTGACGGATGAAGAAGTCGCTGCAATCAGACATCCCAGCAACGGCTCCGTGTTCACTCGCGGTACGGCACGTCGATCTCCATCCCGTCCTTCGCCATGAGCAGCGTGCCGTCGAACGCCGCGCGCGCCTCGGCCGCGAGTTCACTCGTGTCGCGGGAGTAACGCGCCGAGAAGTGCGTGAGCACCAGCGTGCGCACGCCCGCCATCTTCGCGACGGTCGCCGCTTCGCGCGCGGTGGAGTGCATGGTCTCGGCGGCGCGCGCTTGGTCTTCGTCGCCGAACGTGGCCTCGTGCACGAGCAGGTCGGCGTCCTTCGCGGCTTCGATCGTGGCTGCGCAGGGGCGTGTGTCGCCGGTGATGACGACCGTACGTCCGGAGCGGGTGGGACCCACGAGCACGGAGGGTGCGATCACCTTGCCGTTCTCGAGCGTGATGGATTCACCCTTGTGGATGCGACCCCAGAGCGGTCCTTCGGGGATGCCGAGCTCACGCGCGAGATCGGGATCGAAGCGCCCGCGGCGTTCGTACTCGACCAGTGCGTAGCCCACCGCCGCGCCGTTGCGATGCTCCGCCAAGAACGGCCGGATCTCGTAGTCCTTGCGCTTGATCGGTGTGCCTGGCTCCACCTCGGTGACGATGAGCGGGAACGTCAGCTTTTCGTTCCCGAGCCCCTCGGCCTTCTTGAACAGCGCCGTCGCCCCGCGCGGCCCCCAGATGTGCAGCGGTTCGCTGCGTGCCTGCAGCGCGAGTGTCTTGAGGAGCCCCAAGGCACCGAGGAAGTGGTCAGTGTGGAAGTGTGTGAAGAAGATGTCGCCGAAGGTGAATCCCACCTGCCACCGCATCATCTGGCGCTGCGTGCCTTCGCCGCAGTCGAACAGCATCGTCTCGCCTTCACGCGTGACCGCGAGGGACGAGAGACCACGTTCGACGGTGGGGCGCGAGGCAGAGGTGCCGAGGAAGCGGATGTGCAGGGACATGAAGGAAAATACAGACGGCGGATGGGGGATGGTGGATGGCGGAGTGATGCGGGGGGCGGGACGGCGACTCCTCTTTGCCTACTTTCCCGCTACGATTTCCGCGTGTTTGGCGGGGTCGATGTTGGCGCCGCTCACCGTGATCGCGAGGGGGAATCCTCGTGGGTTCAGTCGCCGCGCTCTGATCGCTGCGATGCCCACCGCGCCGGCGCCCTCCACCGTGAGGCCCATGCTGCGGTGCGCCCAGCGGATCGCGTCGGCGATCGCGGTCTCCTCCACCGTGACTATCGCGTCGAGTGCCGCACGGCCCTGGGCGAACATCTCGTCGTCCACCAGGCCCGCGAGGCCGTCGGCGAGTGTGGGTTGGTCCGGGATATCCGTGGCTTCACCCTTGGCGAGGGCCAGCGCCATGGCGTTGGTGCGCACACTCTGCGCACCCAGCACACGCACGCCGGCGGCGGCACCCTTCAAGTAGCCACCCATTCCGCCCACCAGACCTCCTCCGCCCACACACACCACGACCGCGCGAAGCGTGGGCAGGTCCTCGAGGATCTCCAGTGCCACGGTGCCCGCGCCGGCGAGCAGGTTCCGGCCAGTGCACGGGCTCACGAAGGTGGCACCGGTTCGCGCAGCGGCTTCACGTGCTGCACGTTCGGCCCCGTCGTAGGTGGGTTGCGATGCATCGACGGTCGCGCCACATGCGGCGATGCCGTCGCGCTTCACCGCTGGCGCGGTGTTCGGCACGAACACCGTGGCGCGGATGCCGAGTTTCTCGGCTGCGATCGCGACGCCGCGGCCGTGGTTGCCGGCGGACGAGGCGACCACGCCGCGTGCGCGCTCCTCTTTGGAGAGCGAGAGCAGTGCGTTGAGCGCGCCGCGGATCTTGAACGATCCGCCCACTTGCAGGCACTCGAGCTTCAAGAAGACCTCGCCGCCCACGATCGCCGAGAGCTCCGCGGCCGGCACCAAGGGCGTGCGCGTCACCACGCCCGCGATGCGTGTGGCGGCTTCGCGGACGTCTTTGGGAGTGGGCAGGATCGAGTTCGTCACGCCCGGAATCTAGCCTGCCGAAGCCCCGCTCCGCGGCGTCCTAGCGGCGCGCGCGATTCATCGCGATGTAGGCGTCGGCGTCGAACTTCTCCCGCGCACGCGCCAGCGACATCGGCCGGATCACGCCCCACACCGGCTTGTCGAACCACGGGCGGTCGAACTTTCCGAAGCACCACTGGATGCCGCCGAAGCTCGAGGGGTCGCGGCCGTCGAGTCCGTACTTGTTGTTGAGCAGGATCAGGTGGTCGAGCGCGTGCTTGTAGCGCTTGGTCCACGTGAGCACCGACTTGCCCCAGAGCATGCGCGTGACGTTGTGCATGTAGCCGGTGCGCACGAGCTCGCGCTGCGCGGCGTTCCAGAGTTCGTCGTGTGTCTCGGCGCGCTCGAGCTGCGCGAGCGAGTACACCGCCTCGCGCGGATCGTCCTTGTGTGCGTCCATCGTGCGGTGCACCCAGTCGGGCAGGCCGCGGAGCTTGCCGTAGTTGGGGTTGCGCAGGCAGAAGTTGAACGCGAGTTCGCGCCAGGTGACCAGCTCGTCCTCGAACTTCCGCGCCGACTCCGCATGCCCGGCCGCGCGCACGGTGCGCAGCACCTCGGCCGCCGAGATCTGCCCGAAGTGCAGGTACGGCGAGAGCCGCGAGGAGCCGTCGGTGTCGCTGGGTTCATTTCGGCGCTCGGCGTAGTCGGCGAGGGCGCCCTTGCAGAACGCCTTGAGCCGTGCGCGAGCGCCGTCGATGCCGCTCGCGAACGGCACCGACGGCACCGAGTGGTCGATCTCGCACTTGGCGACTTCGGCGGCGACGTCCATCCGCGCGAGATCGACGCGGTCGACCTCGAGTGAATGCCACAGTGCATCAGAGAACTCGCGCGATGGCGCGCGGTCCTCGCAGGGTTCCATC
Source organism: Gemmatimonadaceae bacterium (assembly GCA_046153705.1). Lineage (GTDB taxonomy): Bacteria > Gemmatimonadota > Gemmatimonadetes > Gemmatimonadales > Gemmatimonadaceae > Pseudogemmatithrix. Next base: position 2,803 of record JBJXGK010000007.1, on the reverse strand, counting down.
GCGAGGTCGAGCACCTTGGCGATCTTCGGCCGTATGGTGCGCGCGGCGTACTCCTCCTTCACGAAGTGGCCCGACGGGATGATCCCGTGCGACTCCACCGTGATCACGCGGCAGGGCGCCCGCTCGGCGAAGCGCTGGGTGCGCTCCGCGATGCCGGCCGTGGGGAAGAGGTCCGTGATGACCTGCGCGGCGCGTGAGGCGAGGCGGTCGACCACGCGGCGGTCGTCATCGCGACGGCGGCGCAGCACGAACTGGTAGCGGAACCCGAGCCGTTCGGCCCGCGCGTGCAGCGCGCGGGCATTCTCGAGGATCACCGTGTGGATGCGGTCGTTGGCGTGCTCATACGTGGGATCGAGTCCCTGGTGGACGAGCAGCGGCTTGCCGAGTCGGTCGGCGGCGAGGACAGCGGCCCGGAGGGCCCAGTTGTCCTCGAACCGGTGCGTGCTCTGCATCCAGTAGAGGATGTACTCGCCCTCGGGCTGTGTTCGGACCTCGTTGGCGACGACGCTGCGCAGGGCGAGCTGGTCGCGGACGTGGTCGGACTCGAGGGGGTGGAGTTTCGGGCGCATGTGTCGATAATGCTAAGGTCAGGGGGTGGCGCCCGGTTCCCCGGCCGACTATTCTTCCCGAATCGGCGGCCCCGCCAAGACCCATCAGGCGGGGCCGTATGCGTGACCGGAACTTTTTTCGATCGTCCTGCGTATGTGTAGGCAGTAGCAGGAGATGCGGGAACTGACCGGAACGCGATGCGGGGCTGTAGCTCAGCTGGGAGAGCGCTGCAATCGCACTGCAGAGGTCAGGGGTTCGATCCCCCTCAGCTCCATACGAAGTGCTTCGCTGGTTCGCGACTGGGAGATTTGCCCGCCGCCGCTCGGTAGGACGTAGAGTTCCAATGACGGCGCGCGAGGCGACTCTGCTCACGCGACACCAGCCATGCCCAAACGCCGCAGCCCTTCGGGCCGCGGCGTTTTTGATTGGGGGAGGGCGGATGGTGGATCTGGGATGGCTGACCCGCCTACCGGTCGACTACCAGCCCGATCTCGCTCTCAGCGCGGTCACGTGCGCTGTGTGATGGCGCGAGTGCCAGGCGTAGAGCGCGGCCCACACGTCGATGGTCTGCGGCCCACTCGCCGGATGGAGGAAGGGGCGCGCGAACTGCTCAGGCTTGAGTGAGCGGAGCAGGGTGTCGAGCCGGGCGTGTACGTGGTCGAGGATCGCGAGTGAGTGCTCGATCGGCAGCTTGGAATCGGCGAGCTCGGCCCACTTCTCCTCGGCGTACGGCTTGATGACCGGGTTCTCCTCGGTCAGTGCGAGCTTCACGCGGCAGTAGCCGTTCATGTGCGAGTCGGCGACGTGGTGTACGAGCTGCCGGACCGTCCATCCGCCAGGCCGGTACGGCGTGTCGATCTGCGCTTCGGTGAGTCCGCGCACGGTACCGCGGAGATTGGTCGGGAGCGCGGCGAGAGACGCGATGTGCGCCTCGCGGTCGGCGGCGGTGAGCGTCGTGGGGCGCTCGAACCGTCCGATGGGGTAGGAGAGGTCGGAGGTCATGCCCTCAAAGTAATCGTCCGCGGGGTTGCCTCGGCTGGAGGGCTCCCCTAATTTCACGGACTGGCGTCGGTTGCCAGACCGTACTGCCCCTTAGCTCAACTGGCAGAGCGTCTGACTCTGGATCAGAAGGTTCCTGGTTCGATTCCAGGAGGGGCAACTGCAAGGTAAGTGCTTCATTGACAGCGAGTTAAAATGAGGGGGCGAGCCCATCGGACTCGCCCCCTCGCTCGTTCGTTTGCGCAGCGGTATCGTTCGGATAGTGGTCTTCGATGATCCCGGCCAAGCTCGGCCAGTCGTATCGACATCTTCTAGCCCTGTCATGCAATACCTGCCACTGCTCACTGCGATCGTCCTCGCTGGCGGTGTCGGCCTCATGGTGATGGCGCTGCGCCGCGCGCCGGCCCGACGCTTGAGTCTCTTCTTGGCGGGCTGCACGACAACGCAGTTGGGCTTGGCCATGCTCGCCAACGCGGTCCTCGCGCCGGGCTTCCTGCAGACGACCACCGCGGTCGCGTTCACGGTCGGTGCGATTCTCACATTGGGGCTCGAAGTCCGGCGCGATCTCTCGGGGAAAGGCACCACGCGCTAGCGCGGCAGCACGCGGCCGCGGCGCAACGCATTCGCGCCACTCGGTGTCTCACGGCTGCCCTCCCACCCTGAGACACCCCTTGCTCAACTCTGCGCGCATCCTCGTCGTCGCGTCAGCACTCTCCCTGTCGCTCAGCGCGTGCTCGTCGCGATCCGAAGGCGCGACCACCGTCGTCGTCGACACGCTGCCCGGCGGCATCGTGCGCACGATGTCATCCGCGCCGGCCGATTCCGGCCGCTGGACGCTGGTCCGCGCACGCGACGTCATGCCGCCCGAGGGCGACAGCGCCGAACTCTTGAAGCCGGCTGATCTCGCCCTCGCGGATGACGGGTCGGTGCTCGTGGTGGAGACCTCGCCCGCGTCCATCCGCGTGTATGGTCCCGATGGTCGCTGGCAGCGGACGTTCTCGCGACCCGGGGATGGTCCGGGTGAGATCCAGTCCGGCTTCATCGCCGTGCGCGGTGACACGGTGGTGGTGCAGGATCCCGGCAACTCACGAGCGCAGACGTTCAACTGGCGCACGGGCGCGCTGCTCTCGTCGCGGCGCACGGTGTGCTGCTACTGGAACCCCATCTGGATCGACGGCAGCGGGCGTGTCTACGTGCGCTCCATCGCCGATCACCCCGACAGCACCAAGCGGCACGCGATGGCCCTCGCGCGTTT
>JBJXGK010000020.1:0-10488 GCA_046153705.1 Gemmatimonadaceae bacterium | reverse complement strand
GGCCCTGACCAGCGGCCGAGAGCGCGAAGCCGTCGCCGGTCATCGAGGCACGGGCCACACGCGACTGGATGCCGCGGACGCGCGCCTGATTCTCATCAAGCGCCGTCTTGAGCGTCGTGGCGGTGGTCGTGCGATCGACGAATCCGAAGAGCATCGGGACTCCAGTGGGCCAGGAGCAGAGCCGGCGTGTTTGCCGGATATGTCTCCCGCTGGACATGCATAAGGCAGGGCACGGGCCAAAGCTCCGCGCGCGTCATCCGGACGTCTGTGCCTTGGATAACTCTCTTCATTGCAACGAGTTGCGAGACGACGTCCGTTCGCGTTTCTTCCGGAGACGGGCTCGTCACCCCCCGGCAAGAGTTGCCGAACGAGCACTCTTTGCCGTGGTCGGACGCCGAGCGGCTGGAGTTGCCGCGCCGGGTCGACCTCCAGGAACCAGGCGCAAAAAAGAATCGAGGCCCTTCGCGACCGATCGCGAAGGGCCCCGCACTCCTTCTATTGAATAGCCCGACTACTCGGCGTCCTTTCCGTTCACATTGAGCTTATGCCGCAACGTGCGCACGCTCATGTTGAGCAGCAACGCGGCCTTGGTGCGGTTTCCCTCCGAGCGCTGCAACGCGGCTTGGATCAGGAGTTCCTCGGCCTGTACGGTATCTAGCGTCGGCAACCAGATCCCATCGGGATCCTGAGGGACCGTGGCTGCACCTCCCACCGGCGCGACCACGGCCCGCACGATCGTCGTGCCGCGCATCGGTGTTGGGCCACCGCCTCCTGACACCAACCCGAACCGCGCCGCGTCGAAGTGATGCGGTTGAAGGATAGGGTCGTTGGCGAGGATCACCGCGCGTTCGATCGCATGTTGCAGCTCGCGCACGTTGCCAGGCCAGTCATAGTCCTGGAGCAGCTGGACCGTCGCGGGTGACAACCCATCGAACGTGCGCCCCACTTCTTTCGCCGAGTGCACCGCGAAGCGGTAGGCGAGCAAGGGGATGTCGTCCTTGCGCTCGCGCAGCGGCGGGATGCGGATCGGAATGACCGACAGTCTATAGAAGAGGTCCTGCCGGAACCTCCCGTCGTGCGCTTCCACGGCGAGGTCGCGATTGGTGGTGGCGATGATGCGCACGTCCACCGAGATAGGGCTGGTACCACCGACCCGCTCGAACCGCTGCTCCTGAAGTACGCGGAGCAGCTTGGACTGCAGGTCGAGTCGCATCTCGGAGATCTCGTCGAGCAGCAGCGTGCCGCCGTCGGCGCGCTCGAACGCGCCTTCCACCCGCTTGAGCGCGCCGGTGAACGCGCCCTTCTCATGGCCGAACAGCGCCGACTCGATGAGGCTCTCCGGGATCGCGGCGCAGTTGAGCTGGATGAACGGCCGGTCGCGGCGCGGACTCTCCTCATGGATGGCGCGGGCGGCGAGTTCCTTGCCCGTGCCGGACTCCCCTTGCAGCAGCACGGTCGCGCGCGTGGGCGCCGCGGTGGCGATCACGTGCAGCAACTGCCGCATCTGCTGCGAGTCGCCGATGATCTGCCGTTCGTGCCGCAGCGCCATCACCTCGCGGCGCAGGTGCTCGTTCTCGCGGCGCAGTCGCGCGAGTTCGAGGGCCGCCGAGACCGCCACCTCGAGCTGATCCGCGCGCACGGGTTTGGTGATGTAGTCCACCGCACCGGCCTTGATGGCCGCTACCGCGTGTTCGATCGATCCGTGCCCGGTGAGCATGATCACCGGCACGTCCACGCCTTCCTCGCGCAGGTACTCGAGGAACTCCAACCCGGTCATCCCCGGCATCCGGTGGTCGAGGATGATGAGGTCCAGCGACTCCCGCTGGAGCACGCCGAGGGCTTCGGGGATGTTCGACGCGCCGAAGGGCTGATGGCCCATCCGGAAGAGCGTGTCGTGAAGGATCGCGCCGACCGTCGGGTCGTCGTCAACGAACAGGATTTGGGCCATGCGTTGGGCGAAGGACTCAAGTGCGACTGCGGCGGGCCGACACTGAACTCAGGAACGTGTGTCCGGGAGGAACATCACACCCGTGCACGCCGCCCGGTAGTGAAGCTAGCGCGTCCTGTCCTTCTCGGCACCCCAGAGGTCCCGAATGCGAGTCACCAGCAACACCCTCGTGCGCGACCAGGTGTCGGCACTGCAGACCACCGCCTCGGCGCTGGCGCAGGCGCAGGCGCGGCTCAACACGGGGCGGAAGATCTCCACCGCGTCCGAGGACCCGGTCGGGAGCCGCGACGTGATGGCCACCGACGGCCGCCTCCGCGCCATCACCCAGTACCGCCGCGGACTCGAGTCGGCCAAGCAGCGGCTCTCGTTGCAGGACTCGGTGATGAACCAGGTCTCGTCGGTCATGACGCGAGCGCAGGAACTCACCGTCGCCGCCAACACGGCGACGATCGATGCCACCGCCCGCGCCGCGATCGCCGCCGAAGTGCAGGCGCTGTTCGAAGAGGTCGTCGCGCTCGGCAACACGATGGTCGAGGGCGAATATCTCTTCGGCGGGCACCGCAGCACCGTGCGTCCGTTCGAGCGCACCGGCAGCGGAACCACCGTGAGCTACACCACCACGGGAGCCGACGGCGACCGTGCGATCGAAGTGGATGCCGGACGCACCGTCGTTCCCAACGACGACGGCGCGACCCTGTTCCTCGACACCGGCGTGCTCGATTCCATGCGCGACCTCGCGGCCGAGCTGTCGGGTCCGCCGACGTCGGCCACCGCGCTCGGGGACGTCGGTCGCGACCTCACCACGGCGTTCAACCGCGTGCAGGAACGTGTGGGCTCGCTCGGCGCGCGCAGCAACACGCTCGACCTCGTCGCCGCCAACCTCGACGCGTTCGAGGGCAGCCTCCAGGTCTTCCGTTCCGCGGTGATGGACATCGACGTCGAACAAGCCGCGGTCGACCTCATCCAACGTCAGAACGCATATCAGGCCGCCTTGCTGGCCAGCAGCAAGGTCCTCGCCCTCAACCTCGCCGACTACCTCTGATGACTGTTTCGGTTGCGTACTCGATGGCACAGCCCGTGCCGCTCCACACCACGTCCGCGCATGCGGTGCGCACGGCACGTTCGGCCAAGCTCCGGCGGCGGAAGCTGCACTCACATCTGCTCGGCGACGTGATGGTCAGCGACGAGTCCATCCTCGAGTTCCCGGACGGACTCTTCGGGTTCGCGACGTGCACCACATGGGTGCTCGTCGATGCCGGCCGTCCGGGGTGGATGTGGTTGCATGCGCTCGATCATCCGGCACTCGCGTTCCTGCTCGCCGATCCGTTCGAATCGTTCCCCGGTTTCGCCGTGGAGTTGAGCGCGCAGGACCTCGCGGCGCTCGACGCACAGAGTGCGACCGAAGTTGCGGTGTTCGCGATCGTCACGCTGCCGATGACCGCGGGCGAGGCGATGACCATCAACCTGCAGGGCCCGGTGGCGATCGCGTTGCCGGCCCGGCGCGGCAGACAGCTCGTCCGCAGCGATGCGCAGCGCGGTGCGAAGGTGGCGATCGATTCGCCCTTCGTGACGGCCGCTCAAGTCCTCGGCTGACGCGACGACACTGAATCGAGCAGTCGAAGACGGGCGACCGCCCGTCGCGAAAACGGAGCACGGATGCTCCAACAACGTTCCAAGGGAGGAACACCGGTATGCGTATCAACACGAACGTCGCGGCCAACGAAGCGTCGCGCAACCTGAGCCGCGTCAACATGGACGTGTCGGGCTCGATGGCCAAGCTCTCGTCCGGCTTCCGCATCAACAAGGCGGGCGATGACGCCGCCGGCCTCGGCATCGCGAACAAGCTGCGCGCCGACACCCGCGCGCTCTCGCAGGCTGCGAAGAACGCCGAGCAGGCGAACTCGCTGCTCTCCGTCGCGGAAGGTGGCTTGCAGACCGTCGGCAAGATCCTCGAGCGCATGAAGGAACTCGCCACGCAGTCGGCGTCGGACAACACCGACGGCTCCGGCCGCACCGCGATCCAGGCGGAGTTCGCCGCGCTGCGCACCGAGATCGGCATGATCACGGCGACCACGAAGTTCCAGGGCAAGACGCTGCTCAACGGCAACTTCGGTAACTCGGTCAACACCGCGGTCGGCACCTCCACGGCCCTCAGCGCCGCCAACGGCGTGCACGAGGCTCGCATCAACGGCACCGCCGCCGGCACGTACACCCTCTCCGTAGCCGCGGCCGACCAGCTCACGGTCACCATCGGCACGCAGACGCAGACCCTGGCCGCCGTGGACGGCCGCCAGACGCTCAGCTTCGACGCCTTCGGCCTCACGCTCGAGACGTCCGAGTCGTTCGATTCAGACGCGGTCGCCGCTCGCGGTGTGATCGTCGTCGCCGCCGGCACGGATGGTGGCTCGTTCATGGTCCGCTCGTCGGGCGCGTACTCGACCGACGACAACATCTCGCTCAGCAGCATCGACGTGGATGTGGCGGCCCTCGGCATCGGCGCCTCCACGCTCGCGACCCGCGCGGATTCGCAGACCGCCCTCGGCGTGATCGACACGGCGATCGGCACCGTCAACACCGCGATCGGCGAAGTCGGCGCGGCGCAGAACCGCATCACGTACGCGCTGGACAGCGTGCGCGCGCAGATCAACAACTTCGCGGCGGCCGAGTCGGTCATCCGTGACGTCGACATGGCGGAGGAGATGACCAAGTTCTCCAAGAACCAGATCCTCTCGCAGGCCGGCACGGCGATGTTGGCCCAGGCCAACCAGTCGGCGCAGGGCATCCTGCAGTTGCTTCGTGGTTGATCCACTCGGACCGGACGGGGGTGGCGACGTCGCCGCCCTCGCACCGGCCGCAGTCTGACCCGCGTCCCGCACCGCCGAGCGTTCGCTCGGTGGTGCGGGATGACGGCCATACCGGAGTCCTCCCGTGACGGCACCCATCGGTTCCTTCCAAGGTCTCGCCAGCGGCATCCAATGGCGTGATCTCGTCGATCAGATCATCCAGGTCGAGACGGCTCGCGCGCTCACGCCCGTGAGTACCGCCCTCGGTGCGGAGAACCGTCGTATCCAGGGTTGGGACGCGCTCACCGCGTCTCTCACCAAGGCTCGTGACGCACTGACTTCACTCAAGGACGGCGCCGCGTTCCGCTCCAAGTCCGGCACCGTCAACGCGACCACCACCGGACGCGCGGTCGCGACGTTGGGCTCCATCGCCGCCGCGACCCCGGGGCGCTACAGCGTCGAGGTCGACAACCTCGCGCGTTCCGAGAAGCTCACCGGACTCGGCGTCGCCGACTCCGCGGCCGCGCTCGGGATCACCGGTCGTTTCTCCATCAACGGGCGCTCGGTCACGATCGAATCCACCGACTCGCTCGCGCGCGTGCGCGACAAGATCAACGCCGTCAACTCCGGTGCCGCGCCGTCGCGCGTCGCGGCCACGCTCAGCTCCGCCAACGGAGCCACACGCCTCGTCCTCTCGGCGGAGTCGACCGGCGCACGGGGCGTCGAGCTCGCCGACGACCGCAGCGGAGCCGGTGGCACCAGCACGCTCGAGTCGCTCGGTTTCGTCGACAGCTCGCGCGCGCTCAACACCGGCAGCGACGGCAAGGTGCGCTCCATGCGCCTCTCGTCCACGACGCTCGCCGCCGCCGCCGCGCTCGGCATCAGTGTCTCGCCGTCGCCGGCGACGATCCTGGTGAACGGACGCACGCTCACCGTCGACCTCGAGAACGACTCGCTCGCGCAGATCGTCGCGCGCATCAATGCGTTGAGTCCCAGCGCCGCGTCCATCGAAACCGAAACCGAAGGCAGCACCACGTGGTCTCGTCTGGCGGTCTCCGGTGCGGTCGCGGGCGACGGCTCACCGGGTGCGGATCTCGTCATGGAAGCGCTCGGCCTTCGGGTGGGGGGGCGCGCGAGCAACGTCACGCAAGCCGTGGCGTTCGGCGCCGCGCTCACCGGCTTCGGTGGCGCGGTCGCGACCGGCAGCACACAACTCACCGATCTCGGTGTGGGATCCGCCGCTGGTCTGCAGGCCGGTGACGTGATCGCGCTCTCTGCCACCGACGGGGTGGGCGCGGCGGTGACGTACACCTACACCGTCTCCGGCACCGACACGGTGGACGACCTGCTCGACACGCTCGAGAGTGCGTTCGCTCCGGGCCGCGACGTCACGGCGTCGATCGTCAATGGACAGATTCGCTTCACCGATAGCGTGAGCGGCGATTCCCGCCTCGCGATCAATCTCTCCGCCGGCCTCCAGTCCGGGGGCATCCTCGACTTCGGCGCGACCACCACCACCTTCGGACGCATCCGTCAGCTCACCGCCGGCGAGGACGCGTTGATCCGCGTGGATGGTGCGGTACTCACCTCGCGCAGCAACACCGTGGCGGGGGCAGTGGGTGGCGCGACGCTCAACCTCACGGGTGAGGAACCCGGGTCGCCGTTCGAAGTGACGATCGCCGCTTCGCGTGACTCGTCAGTGAGCACGGTCACCGCGTTCGCCACTGCGTACAATGAACTGGTCGGGGCCATCGCCGCGGAGACCAAGGCGGAGGGCCGCCTGCCGTTCTCCAGCGGCGCGCGCTCCGTGCTCGGCGCCATGAAAGGCATCCTGCTCGCCGAGCAGGTGGGGCTCGGCGCCACGGCGGCCTACACACGCGCCAGCAGCGTCGGCCTCTCCTTGCAGAAGGACGGCACACTCAAGCTCGACGCGACGGCGTTCCGCAGCGCACTCGAGCGCGACCCGCTGGCCGTCGAGGCGCTCTTCATGTCAGCCGGTACCGCGTCCAACGCCAGCATCCAATACGTCGGCTCCGCCTCAGTGACGCCGTCTTCGGTCTCCAACCTCGTCGTGACACGCGCGGCGACGCGCTCCACCGCACTCGGCACGCCGTTCGCCACGTACGCGGCGGGGCCCACACCGGCGTCGATGACGGTCACCTCCGAAGGCTCCGGTCTGAGCACCACCATCACGCTCACCAACGGCGACACGCCGGCGATCCTCGCCGCCAGGCTCTCGGCGGCGTTCGCGGAGTCGCGGGTCGCGGTGGCCGCGTCCGTCGAGGGCGGGGCACTGCGTCTCACCAGCACCGACTTCGGTTCGCTCGGTGGCTTCACGGTGTCGTACACCGACCCCGGCGCCGAGAATCCCGCCGCGCAGCTCGGCATCGCCGCGCAATCGCACGACACCGGACTCGACGCCGCAGGCAGCCTCGATGGCGAAGCCATGACGGGCTCGGGCCAGCTGCTCACCTCGCTGCAAGGCTTGGTACTGCGCTACACCGGCGCAGACGACAATGCGACCTCCGAGGTGCGATACACGCGCGGTCTCGCGGGCGGTCTGGTCGTGAGTGCCGACTCAGTGCTCAACACCGATGGTGGTGCCGCCTCGTTGCAGGTCCAGTCGGCCCGCAACCGCATCGCCACCCTCGAGAAACGCGAGATCGACATCCTCGCACGCCTCGACCGTCGCCGCGCGACCTTGGTCGCCGACTTCACGCGCATGGAGACGCTGCTCTCGCAGTTCCAGGCGCAGAGCGCCTGGCTCACGTCGCAGGTGACATCGTTGAATGCGATCTCGGCGGGGAGAGCGGCATCATAGAGGCAGGTGGAAGTCTCACACCTCACATCTGCCGCTCACCTGCCGATACTCCCGGTCGACCCCCTTCATGGCCCCCGATGTCCTACTCGACCACCACCAACAACGCACGACGAGGAGATCGCTACCGCGAGACCGCGGTGCTTTCGGCGACGCCGGGTGAGCTCATCATCCTCGTCTACGATCATCTCCTCACGTGCCTCCTGCGTGGACGCCAAGCGGTGGTCGCGAAGAACCTCGATGTGCGGCACACCGAGTTCTCCCGCGCGCGCGATGCGGTGGCCGAGTTGCTGGCGACCCTCGATCGCGAACGCGGCGGACAGGTCGCCAGTCAACTGAGCGGCCTCTACACGTTCTTCCTCCGCGAACTCACCACGCTGGGGTTGGAGCCGGACCTCGACCGCCTCGATCGTGTCATCGCGATGGTGCGCGAACTCCGCGAAGCGTTCACCGCAATCCAGCAGGGAGCAAACAAGTGAGCATCGTTCAGACCCGCGGGTCCCTCATGGCCGACTACGCACGCGGGATCTGCGAGCGCCTTGCCGAGGCCGATGAGGCACTCAAGGCGGCCGTCGCCGCCGCCGACTTGGACGCGCTGCTCGTCGGCATGGGGGAGCGCGAGGCCTCCCTCACCGCGACCGAGGACCTGGTGAGTGAGCTCGATCTCTCCGGTCTCTCGGCCTCCGAACATGCCGCCATCATCCGGCAGATGGTCCAGGCCCTCGAACGCAGCCAGGTCGCCCAAGCCGCGCTGGAGTCCGAGATGTTCAAGGCCCGCCGCGAAGCCTCACGCAGCCTCAACCAACCGATGCCCCGTCCTCGGGGGCTGGAACGGTCCGGCTACGGCCTTTCCCTGTCGAGGAACGCCATTGGGCAGCTCGGCTGATCTTGCCGGTTAAGTCGCGGTAGGGCCCGCCGATACTGCGATTCATAGGAGGCATACCATGACGATCCAGCCCAGCAGCCCGAACCGTCCCCGAATCGAAGGGCCGACTCCGGCCAGGAACAGTACCCCAGTCGCGCGAGTGAGCGACGACACTCCGGCGCGCACCGGCGAGACGGCCCTCAGCGGCCATCGCGACGTGCTGGACCTGTCGCCTGCGGCGCGCGCCCTCGTGGCCCGCACCGACGACGAGTCCTCGCTGTCCGCCGAACGGATGCTCGAGCTGCGAAGCCGCGTCAGCGATGGCACGTACAACTCCCCCGCCGTCATCGAGGCGCTCGCGCGCCGCATGCGGTCGAGCGGCGACATCCGCTGAGCGGTCCACACTCTCTCCACTGCGCGACCACACGAGCGAGCCATGCGTTTCCTGGTCGTTGATGACTCTGCGACCATGCGTCGCATCATCGTGAACTCGCTCGACCGCATCGGCTACGCCGATGTGGTCGAGGCGGATGATGGCGCCAGCGCGCTCACCAAGTTCGCCGAGGGCGGGATCGGTTTCATCATCACCGACTGGAACATGCCGCAGATGAGCGGGCTCGATTTCGCCCGCAACATCCGCTCGCGCGCCGACGGCGCGACGACCCCCATCCTGATGGTCACCACGCGCTCCGCCCGTGAGGACATTCTCGCGGCCGTTGAAGCGGGCGTGAACAACTACGTCCTCAAGCCATTCACCCCCACGGTGCTCAAGGAGAAGATCGATGCCGTTCTCTCCGTGGCCGCCGCAGCCTGACCGGAGGACGTCCGTCCGATGGCAAGCCCCGCACAGACCCACGACGACGTCCTCCACGCGACCGACACGGCGCTGCGTCTCGTGAACCAGGCGCTCGGTGATCTCGGCACGGGAGAAGGCCTTTCCCGCGTCGCGACGCCGATGGCCGAGATCGGCGCGCACGGGAGCGGTGGCATGCTCCAGCTCGCCTCCACGCTCCTGCGTGCCTACGCCGAGGTCGCCTCGCTGCTCGACCGCATCAAGCAGAGCCGCGGCATCCTCGAGGAAGCAGCCGACGCCCGGCTCGAATCGATGCACAAGAAGCTGTCCGCCGTCACCACGGCGACCGAGATGGCCGCCACCGGCATGCTCGACGGACTCGACCGCGCCATCGCGGTGCTCACCGAGCTCGAGCACGAAGCGGAGGAGTCGCAGGACCAGGCGCGGCAGGCTCGCTATGCGGCGCTGCGCGAGGAGCTCTACGGCGTCATGACGTTCATCCAGTTCCAGGACATCACCAGCCAGCAGCTTGGCTACGCGGCGGCGGTCATCAACGACACCGAGAAGCGGCTGGAGCAGCTCTCCGGGATCTTCGAACCGTTCGCGGCCGACGTCAGCGCCGTCACGGGCACGGCCGTTCCGCATTCCGCCCCGACGCATTTCGATCCGAACGCCGTCGCCGACAAGACGGACTCGCAGGCCTTCGCCGACTCGCTCTTCCGCCGCTGAGCGGACACGGCCATGCCCACGCTCACCATCGACGACGCGATCGCCGCGTTCGTCGCCTGCGAACCCGGTGACGCAGCGGCACGACGGAAACTGCGCGAACGGCTCTGGATCCTCGTGGCCGATCGCTCGTTCGCCCCGCCCGTGCGCCATGCGCTGGCCGACGCGATCGCCATCCTCGACGACCCCTCGGAGTTCAAAGGCCTCAAGGAGGCCGACGGTCTCGAGCGCGTACGTCAGGCGCTGGAGGTCGCGCTCGATCATGCGGAGAGCGGTGATCGCGCCCGGCGTGAGAGCGGACAGGTCAGCATCCCGAGCGATGCGGACCGATCGCTCATCGAAGACTTCATCACCGAGGCGCGCGAGCTTCTCGAAGAGGCCGAGGCCGCCCTGTTGCGTCTCGAATCGACGCCTGGCGATGGCGAGGCGATCAACGACGTCTTCCGCGCGTTCCACACCGTGAAGGGCACGTCTTCGTTCCTCGGACTCGCCGCCATCTCCGGCTTCGCGCACCACGCCGAGGATATGCTGGACCGCGTGCGCGCATCCGAACTC
>JBJXGK010000179.1:0-23524 GCA_046153705.1 Gemmatimonadaceae bacterium | reverse complement strand
CGCCGTACTTCACCTTGAGCGACTTCGCGAAGCCCGCGAGTGCACGCAGGCCGCGCGTCGCGAGGTCCCTCGCGCGATCGTTGCGGGAGAGGCGGAGCAGGGCGAGCCGGAGCTGCGGCGCGAGGATGCCCGGAAGGGAGCGACTCTCCGGTGCTTCGATACGGATGGTGTTGATTCCGTCGGACTCGGCCGCCTCGCACATGCGGTCGAGCAGCACCGTCTTGCCCACCCCGCGCAGGCCGATGAGAAGGACGCTCTTGGCGGAGCGCCCGATCCGGATGCGAGCGAGCGCGATTCGTACGGTCTCGAGCAGCGCGTCGCGGCCGGCGAGCTCCGGTGGCGGCGCGCCTGCTCCCGGCGCGAACGGGTTCTTGATTGGGTCCATGGGTCAATATAGCCGATTTACAGATTTTATGCTGAATATGTAAACCAACTATATCGCCGCATTCCGGTCAGTACCGCCAACTCCTGAGGTCGGCACCGGCCGGCGCCGTCGTCAGCATCCGCTCCACTGCCCAGGGGAGCACCATCTGCGGATATCGAAGGCGCGAGTACGCGTTCGACCGCGTGTGGTCACCGTTCCAGCAGTGTTCATCGCGGTCCCCGTAGTCCACCACCGCGTCCGCCGGCGGCTCGGCCTGCTTCAGGAAGCGCTCCACCTCGTACACCGCGTTATTCAGGTAGTAGTTGTCCATGTCGCCGACGTAGATGCGAAGCTTGCCGCGTAGCTTGGGCCCCAGAGTCTTCCAATCACGGCGCAGGATGTACGAGAGGTCGAAGTGCTCGCGCCAATACGCGGCCACGCTGGTGTCGATGACCCCGGTGCGCTTGTCCCAGATGGGCTTGGGGTATCCATCCGCGCCGACCGGCGAGTACACGCTCTCCCACACATCGAACTGATCGCCCGAGCGTGACTTGGTGCCCAGCGCGAGCTCGCGATGGTTCGACTGCTCGAGCGTCGTCGAGACGTGGCCGAGGTAGTTGCGTTGTCCGGGGCGCGGGACACGCTTGAACGGCCCTTCTTGGTAGTACGCGTTCTTGTCCTTGTAGATGTCGACGACCGTGTAATGGCGGAAGTCGATCGGATCGGGACACGCGATCCACGCCCCGTTGAACATGTCGGGATAGAACATCTGCACGGCCATCGCTTCCCAGCCGCCGGTGGACCCGCCGTACGTGAAACGGGCCCAACCCGCACCGAGCCCGCGGAAGCGTCGCTCGATCTCCGGCACGAGCTCGTGCATGATCGCATCCCCGTACGGTCCGTTGTTCGCCGAGTTCACGGCGTACGAGTCGTCGTAGTACGGTGTCGGGTGTTGGATCTGGACGAGCAGCACGCGGGGGAAACCCGGCCCGGTCCACGACTTATAGAAGTCGTACCCAAGCTCCTGCTGGATACGATTGTACCCAGCGAGGTTGAATCGCGATGAGAAGTCCGGCGCGAGATTCGGATCCGGTGGCGTCTCGCGGAACCCATCGACGCCGGAGGGGAAGTGCCCGTGATTGATCACGAGCGGATATCGCGCCTCGGGGTGGGATTCGAATCCTTCGGGCAGCAGGACCCATGCTGCGAGATACGTGTCCGCGCCCCAGAACTTGGAGAGTAGCGCCGAACGGATCTGCACGTGCTTCACGTATTTCGTCTCTTTGCGCTTCGGGTCGGGCACCGGGCCGATCTCCTCGCTCAACACGAGAGCGATGCGGCTCGTCGCGCCGATGGTCACGGTCATCGGTGGCGAGTAGAGGTTGCCAGGCTTGGCGTTCATCTGTTGGCCTTCACCGCGGTCGGGTGGCAGGAGTACCGTGTGGCCGTCCGACCGCGCGAAGCGTTCGTAGCGATTGAGCAGCGCTTGCACACGATATCGGCCCGGCTTGAGCTCGCGCATCGAGGGCAGCGGATAGCCGAATGCGGTCGCGTCGACACTACGCGAGGCGCCCGGGCGCCAGTCGGTGACATCCACGCCGAACACCTGTGCGGTCCCGGCGCCATCACCTACCTGCGTGCGCGGAGTGCCGGTGGTGTCGGCGGACACGTAGAACAACAGCCGCCCATGGAGCGGCACCGACGCACGCGCGCCCGGCAGCGTGATCTCGGCCCGGGCCTGGGCGGCGAGCCGTGGCGCGAGCGGCGACGAAACGAACACAGCGACCGCGGCAGCGGACGCGAGGAATACGAGGCGGTTCAGACGACGGGGCATGGCAGGCTCCGACAGGCTTGAGAAGTCCCCAACGTTACGCGCGCCAGCCGGCCGCGGCCACGGTCGGTCGCTGTCGCAAACCGTCGGGCACGCTTCGGTGACATAATTCGTGAAGCGTCCGCGTCCCTTTGGGACGCCCTCCATCATCACTCCGACCCTGCTCCCTCATGCTTGCTCGCGCTCGCACCCTCGCTCTCGCCGCCACACTGCTCGCCCTGCCGACCCTGGCCAGTGCACAATCGCATCCCCTCGTCGGCAAGTGGAGCGTCGACCTCGTCGCTGGCCAGCGGATCGAGAACGGCCAAGCCACGCAGATCACGACGAAAGGCACACTCGAGGTGGTCCTGCAAGGTGACTCGCTCATCGGGACCCTGGTGACCGTCCCGACGGAGGGCATGCCGCAGCGTCCGCCCTCTCGTCTCGCAGGCAAGCGGGTCGACGGAACGATGACGTTCGTTTCCCGCTCCGAAGGGACGATCAACGCCAACGGGGAAATGCAGTCGTTCCAAGCGATCTCCACGTGGTCGCTCCGGGCCTCCGGCGACACGCTCGAGGGCTCGGTGTCGCGCGAATTGCTGGGTGTGTCGATCCCCGATATGGGTGCGCAGCCGGTGAAGGGAACCCGAGTGAAGTAGCTCGGCGCTCCGGGGCTGTGCCGTGTGTGCGAAGTGGCGATACTTCCTGCATGCGGACCTCCGAGCAACGCGCGCTGATCTGGGATCGTATCGTCCGAACCGGAGTTCTCTCCGCGCTCCTTCACGCATTGCCATCGCTCCCACTCGCCGCCCAGACCGGCGGGTGGGAGTCGGTGCATCAAGCGTCGACCTGGCTCACGGTCACCGTCGACGAAGCCGTCAGCAAGCGCGCCGCATTCTGGTTCGACGGCCAGTGGCGGCGCATGGGGCTCGGCGCAGAACCGCAACAACTGCTGTTGCGCCCGGGCGTGCAGTGGACGCTCACACCCGGTGCGCGTGTTGGCGGCGGCTACGCCTACATCGCGACGGCACCGTACGGCGAAGTGCCGTCCGCGACGCCGCTGCGCGAACACCGGCTGTGGCAGCAGCTCGCACTTTCACATCGCGCAGGTCGCGTCACCTTCGCGCATCGTTACCGTTGGGAGCAGCGCTGGCTGGCTCCGGTGGTGGGTGATGAGACGCAGGCGTTCCAGTATCAGCAGCGCGCGCGCTACCTGGTCCGCGCGCAGTCACCACTCGGCTCACTCACGCGCGGTGGGCAGCCGATCATCGGCTACATCTATGACGAGATGTTGCTTCCCGTCGGTCACGGCACCGCGACCGGACGACTCGCCCAGAACCGTGCATCCGTGGGCGTCGGCGTACCGATCGACGCGCGGCATCGCATCGAGATCGGCTACCTCAACCTCTGGAACGCGCTCACGAACGCGCAGACCAACGAGTTCAATCACACGCTCACGATCGGACTCGTGCGGACCGTGGCGCGCTGAGCGCGTTCAGTAGATCACCAAGTCGCGCGCAGCACTGGCAGGCCTCGTGTAGCCCGCGCGCCGGAGCTCACCGAGCAGTCCTGCGTCGTCGGTGCCCCAGTACAACTGATGGTACAGGACCAACTGCCGGGGCTGCGCGCGCATCGCGAGCGCGGCGAGTTCGGTGGTGCTGGTGTGTGCGCGCGCGTGGTACCGCTGCCATTCCGGGGGTCGCGTCATGAAGCGTTCCGCGGAGTAGACCTCGTGCACGAGCAGGTCGCAACCGTTGCAGGCGGTGACCACCGCGTCACTGGCTCGCGTGTCACCGGAGATCACGATCGATCGGTCCGCGGAGTCGAAGCGATATCCGAACGCCACCTCCCAGTCCCCGTGCGGCACAGCAAAGGCGCGCACCGTCACGTTGCCGTCGTTGAGAACGACGCCGGGTGTGATCTCATGCACATTCACCTTATAGCCTTGTTCGTTCGCCGGCTCGGCCCCGTCGATGCGATTGCGGATATCGGCCGAATACGCCGCGAGCAGGTGCTCGACCATCGCTTTCGTGCCGGGCGGACCGTACACCTCGAGCGGCACGTCGCGCTCGAGGGTCCACGCGGTGAAGATCACGTCCGGGAGGCCGACGGTGTGATCGCTGTGCAGATGCGTGAGGAACAGCACGCGCAGGTTCTGCGGTGCGAGCGCCTCCACGCCGTTGCGCGCCACGGCGGCCGCGCGGCGCACGATCCCGGGCCCGGCGTCCACGAGATACGACTTCCCCGCGCGCACCACGGCAAGCGCGGGCCCGCTACGATCGGGGTCCGCATTCGGCGTACCAGTGCCGAGGACGACCAACTGGGTGGTCGGGACGGCCGGCGCCACTGGAGCCTGCGCTGAGATCGCGCCGGCCCACAGCACGGTCGCGACGGGGATGAACGAGAGGCCACGACGCATCACATCACCGGCTTGAGTTTGCGCTCGAGGTACTCCGCGATCGCAGCGTTCACGCGCTTCTGATTGTCATGCCGCATGAAGTGATGCGTGTCATCGACGATAGTGATCTCCTCCACCTCCACGCGCTGCGCGCGCAGACGTTGCAGCAAGTCGACCGTCTGACTGAAGCGCACATTGCGGTCGTCATCAGCGTGGATCATCAGCACGGGCGACCGCCATGTCTTCACCACCGACACGGGAGAGCTCTCCCACGCCGTCCGGGCGAGTGCGTCGAGCTCCTGCGCACTGCGTTCGAAGCGCCACGCACTTGCGCCGAAGCGTGAGCCGCCTTCGCTGGTCATGTCGTGCACGCCGTGGATGTCCACGCCGGCACTGAAAAGATCGGAGTCACGACCCAAGGCGAGCGCGGTGAGATACCCGCCGTAGGAGCCACCATAGATGCCGATCCGACTCGCGTCGACATTCGCCTGCCCCTTGAGCCACTCTCCAGCGGCCTTCACATCGAGGTACTCCGACGCACCAGCGATCCCCGCCTGCTTCGGGCGATGGAAATCGAACCCGTAGCCGATCCCGAGACGATAGTTGATCGACAGCACCACGAACCCGCGGCTGGCCAGGTACTGGTTCATCGCGTACGCATTCCAGTAGTAGTCGCCGTAGTGCCAGCCCAGGAGCATCTGCCGCGGTGGGCCACCATGCACGTACACGATCGCCGGCCGCTTCACGGCTGCCGGTCGCGCCGCGACCGCCTCACCCGTGCCCAGCGGCTCGAACAACTGCGCGTGCACCGCCGTGCCATCCGCCGCCCGATAGATCACCTGACTCGGCGTCACCAACTGCGCCGTCGGGAAGTCCGCCGGCACGAGCTGCTCACCGACCCAACGACGCGGTGTCGTCGCACTCGGCCGCGCATCGCCCGCGGCGTCGAGCACGAACGGCACCGGCGGGCGCTGTGCGGTCCCTCCGATCGCGACGATGCGGCCGCTGGCCATCGAGACCGGCGTCCACTCGACGCCCGTGCCCGGCGTGAGCACTTCCGGCGCCGCACGATCCACCGGAACGCGTACCACATGGCGGCGGTCGATGTCACCCGCGGTCGTGCCGAGGTTGCCGGCGTAGAGCAGGTACTTCGCATCGGCGGAGAGCGTGATGTATTCCGCCATGTGATCACCGGGCGTGAGGAGCATCGGTGCGTCAATGCTGCCGGCACGCATCGAGTAGAGATGCGGCCAGCCATCGTGATAGCTCATGAACACCACACGGTCACCGGCGGCCCAGTGCATATTCACGCCGCCGTGCGTCGACGGCACGCCGGCGCGCAATGTCGTGTCGCTCACCCAGCGCGGACGCGCGCGGCCACTGGCGAGGTCCGCGATCCAGAGGCTCCACGGCGCCGGTTGCGGTTCGAGCGAGTTCGCGCTGGATCCGCCTGCCCCGGGGCGGCGCGCGAACACGATCTGCGAACCATCCGGCGACCAGCGTGGACTCCAGTCGCGGTTGGTGCTCGGTGCGAGATACTGGATGGGTGTCGCGCTGTCGGTGTAGACCGCGATGAAGGCATGGTCGCCGCGCCCACTCACGAACGCCAGCCGCGACCCGTCAGGCGAGAACTGCGCATCGGTGGCGTTGCCGCGCTGATCGAACAGCTTCTTCGCGGGAGCCGAGCCGTCCATGGGCGCGGACCAGAGTTGTCGCGCGCGTTGGAACACGACGACATCGCTCCTCGGCGACAGGACCGGATTGATGCCTTCGCCGATCGACACCGGTGTGCCGCCGGCGAACGGGACGGCCCAGATCTCGACCTTTACCGGGTTGGGCGAGGCCGTCGGATTCACCGGGAGTTCATCGTCCCAGTTGGATCCGAAGTCACCCCCGCGCATGTACACCACCCACTTGCCGTCGCTGGAGATCTGCAGGGCGTTGAGTTCCTGTCCGTCGTCCTGCATGTAGTCGGTGAGCCGCCGCGGCGTGAAGCTCGGCCCTTCTGCAACCCAGATGTTGCGCTGTCCGCGGGCATTGAGCGTCCAGGCGATTCGCTCTCCGGTCCGCGCCGCCGTGAGATTGGTCGGGTACGGCGCACTCATCACCTGATCGAGCGTGAACGATGCTGGCGCTGGCGTTGCTACGCGCGCCGCATTCGAGCGTTGCGCACGGATGCCGACGGGCATCACGGCCGGAACGACGGCAAGGAGGGCGACCGCCACGGCACGCGCGCGCCGGAGGAACGACAGAGACGGGTGGAGCATAGAGACCTCTTCCCAGTTGGGGCGCGGCACCCGATTCGTCGCGTGCCGCGTTGCGCAACGTTACCGCCGACCGCTCGCGGCTGCCAGACGAGCGTCAACGGCGCTAACGTGCAGGCTGTGGTCCTCGTTCATGCCGCGACCACTCGACCTTCAGCTGGAGTCGCCCGTGATGCTTCGCCCGTTCATTGCCCTCGCGTCGCTCGCCTTGTACTCGGCCCTCGCGCCCGCCTTGGCTTCGGCTCAGGCAGCCGGTCGCACCGCACCCCCTCACGTGCACACGCCAGGGATGTCCCACGATTCCGCACAGGCCGCGACGCGACCAACACCGACGCGCGCCGGCCAGGAAGCGTTCGCCACGCTCGCAGAGGTGGTGCGTATCCTGAGTGCCGATCCGAGGACCGATTGGGCGAAGGTGAACCTCGAGACGCTTCGGCAGCACCTCATCGACATGGACGAAGTGACGATGCGCTCCGCAGTGAGGCAAGAGTCGATTCCGGATGGCGTGGTGTTCTCCGTCACAGGCACGGGTCGCACGCGAGAGGCGATCCGTCGGATGGCGCTGGCGCATGGCATGACCATCACACCGGCGGATGGGTTCACGTGGAGCGCGCGCGAGATCCCGGACGGCGCGGAAGTGACGGTTCGCGTGCGCGCCGGCGCCGGTGCGTCGGACGATGCGCAGGGCGGTACGCGGGCGGTCGCTCGGCTCCGCGCGCTGGGATTCCACGGGCTGCTCACGCTCGGCGATCATCACGTGTTGCACCACATCGGTCTTGCTGATGGCTCGATGAAGCACGAGGAGTAGTGATGCGCGGCCAGGGGCGCGGTCAGGACGGGTCCCCCTCATCCCAACCACGCTCCTCACGCTCGTCCTGCTCTTCCTTCTCGAGCGCGCGCCGCAACGCGCGAAGTGCCGCGCGCTGCTCGGCCGTCGACTCGACCATACGCTCGATGAACGCGGTGCGTACGCGCTGACGCGACCCGGTGAGCGTGCGGAACACGACCCACTCCGGCGTCGGCGTGCGTTCGAGCTGCCGCTCGACGGCACGAGCCGTCGCGCGGGAGACAGGGACGTCGAGATACCGTCCCACGATCCAGTAGCAGTCCAGCGCGCCCCGCTCATGCGGCGGCGCCTCGAGGAACTGCTTGATCCGATTGTTGTGCATGATGACGTACAAGAAAATGCCCCACCTGGCCACGGGCTCAGGTGGGGCGAGGGCGATATTCCCCAGCGGGCGCTGGCCGGATCGTCAGTACGATCCGCCGAAGTCACCCGTTCCTGATCCCGATAACACATGCGCCGCGACCGGCCCCATGAAGAGCCTCGCGCAGCGATCGGCGAATAGAGGAATGGGTTGCATCACGAACTCCGGTCAGTGCAGTGGTCGCGCGGTCGTCTCGACGCCGCTGGTAGAGTCATTACCCTGGTGTGCGTGCGCTTGTCACAAGTTCGCTCGTGATTCAGGAGCTAGGTGCATCCTGCGGAATGCAGAAGGGGCGCCCGCGCGGGCGCCCCTCCTCACACCTCCCACCTGCTTCTATCGCACCAGCGGCTTGAACTTGATCCGGTGCGGCTGATCCGCATCCGCGCCCTTCCGCCGGCGCAGATCCTCGATGTACGCCTGGTAGTTGCCTTCGAACCACACGACCTCGGAGTTCCCCTCGAACGCGAGGATGTGCGTCGCCAGGCGGTCGAGGAACCAACGATCGTGTGAGATCACCACGGCGCAGCCGGAGTAGTCCACGAGCGCTTCTTCCAGCGCGCGCAGCGTGTCGACGTCGAGGTCGTTCGTCGGTTCGTCGAGCAGCAGCAGGTTGCCGCCGCTCATCACCGTCTTCGCCAGGTGCAGGCGATTGCGCTCGCCGCCCGAGAGGATCCCGACCTTCTTCTGCTGGTCGGTTCCCTTGAAGTTGAAGCTCGAGAGGTACGCGCGGGTGTTCATCTCCTTCTTGCCCACGAGGATGGTTTCGTTGCCACCGGAGATCTCCTCCCACGCCGTCTTGTTCGGATCCAGCGTGCGCGACTGGTCCACATAGGCGAGCTTCACCGTCTCGCCCACCGTGAGCGTGCCGCCATCGGGCTGCTCGTGACCGGTGATCATGCGGAAGAGGGTCGTCTTGCCGGCGCCGTTCGGGCCGATCACGCCCACGATCCCGCCGCGCGGAAGTGAAAAGTCGAGCTTGTCGATCAGCAACCGATCGCCGTATCCCTTGGTGAGTCCCTTGGCGATCACCACGTCATTGCCGAGCCGCGGCGCCGGCGGGATGACGATCTCATTGTTGGCGATCTTCTCCTGCTGGGCCTCACTCGCCAACTCCTCGTACTTCTGCAGGCGCGCCTTGCTCTTGGCCTGCCGCGCGCGGGGGGCCATGCGGACCCACTCCAGCTCGCGCTCGAGTGAGCGCTGCCGCGCCGAGGCGATCTTCTCTTCCTGCGCGAGTCGCGTGCGCTTCTGGTCGAGCCAGCCGGAGTAGTTGCCCTCGTAGGGCACGCCACGACCGCGGTCGAGTTCGAGGATCCACTTGGCGACGTTGTCGAGGAAGTAGCGGTCGTGGGTGATCGCGACCACCGTGCCCGGGAAGCTCTCGAGATAGTGCTCCAACCAGGCCACCGACTCGGCGTCGAGATGGTTGGTGGGTTCGTCCAGCAACAGCAGGTCGGGCGATTGCAGCAGCAGGCGGCACAAGGCGACGCGGCGGCGTTCACCGCCCGAGAGCGTCGTCACGTTTGCGTCGGGCGGCGGCAGGCGCAACGAATCCATCGCCATCTCGAGCCGCGAGTCGAGGTCCCACGCGTTGGTCGCGTCGATCTTGTCCTGCAGGCGCGACTGCTGGTCGAGGACTTTGTCCATCTCCTCGGGCGACATGTCTTCGCCGAGCTTCATGTTGATGGCGTCGTAGTCGTCGAGCAACGTGCGGATCGCCGCCACGCCCTCTTCCACGTTGCCGCGCACGTCCTTCGACTGGTCGAGCTGCGGTTCCTGCTCCAGGAAGCCGACGCTGACACCTTCGCCCAGGAACGCCTCGCCGGCGAAGTTATGGTCGAGGCCCGCCATGATCCTGAGCAGGGTGGACTTGCCGGAGCCGTTCAGGCCGAGCACGCCGATCTTGGCGCCCGGCAGGAACGACAGCCAGATGTCTTTGAGGACCTGGTGGTCGGGCTCGTGGATCTTGCCGAGCCCTTTCATGGTGTAGACGAATTGTGGCGGCATCGGTCTCAGATCAGGGCACTACGGGGGTGGCTGCGGTCATTCTATCGATGCGAGCACGCAACAGACAAGGCCACGCGCCCTCATGCTATCGTCGGGCGCACGCGGATGGCGGTAGTCGTTCCCAATCCCAAGACCACGAAGAGCTTCCGCACCGAGGCAGCGTTCGAGCGCTGGCTGTCGGTGCATCACGCCCGGGCGATCGAACTGTGGCTGCGGATCTACAAGAAGGACTCGGGCGTGCCCACGGTGACCTACGCGCAGGCGCTCGACGTGGCGCTCTGCTGGGGCTGGATCGACGGCATTCGCAAAGCCTTCGACGAGGCGTCATTCGTGCAGCGGTTCACGCCGCGACGGCCGAAGAGCGTCTGGAGCCAAGTTAACCGTGACCACATCGAGCGCCTGACAGGCGCCGGCCGCATGACCGCGCACGGCCAACGGCAGGTCGACGCCGCGAAGGCCGACGGCCGCTGGGCGGCGGCCTACGCCCCGATCCGCAGTGCCAGTCGCGAGACCATTCCGAGCGACCTGAGGGCGGCGATCGATGCAGACCCACGGGCACGAACGACCTTCAACACGCTCGGACGGATGAATCTATTCGCGCTGGCGTTTCGCACCAACAGCATGAAGACACCGGCCGGGCGCACGAAGAAGATTGCGGCGCTGGTGGCGATGCTGGCGCGCGGCGACACCATCGTGCCGGAGCGTTGAACGCCTCCGCCGCCGCTCTCGACACCGCCAGCGGGACCAGTCGCGCCGCTCATCGTCAGTGAGGCTATCGTAGATCGGACCGACCATCGTGCACATGTCTCGTCGTCGCCTGTTCGGGGGAGCGCTGGGCATCGCCGGCCGTGGCGCGCCCGGTCGCCAGGCCGGCGCCGAGAGTCTCGTCGCTCGCACGCGCGCCGCTCACGGTGTACCGGCGCTTGGCGGCATGGTCGTGACGCCCGAGGGCACCGAGCTGCTCGAGGTGGCGGGCACGCGGCGCGCGGAGGGCTCGGCCGCTGTGACGACCGACGACCCCTGGCATCTGGGCTCCAACACCAAGGCCATGACCGCGGCGCTCTACGCTCGGATGGTGCAGATGGGCCACGCGAGATGGGGCGCCACGATGCGTGAGCTCTTCGACGGGCTGGCGGTCGACCCCGTCTGGCACGACTCGCGTCCCTTGCCCGTCCAGCGCCGGGCAGCCGCCGAGACCGTGTTGCGCCAGGAGCCGAAAGCGACGCGCGACACGTTTGCCTACGCCAATGCCAACTACGTCATCGCTGGAGCAGCGATGGAACGACTGCGCGGCGGCGCACCGTGGGAGGAACTGATGCGCGCGACCCTGTTTGCGCCGACGGGGATGGCCAGTGCTGGATTCGGCGCTCCGACGGGCGCGGCACCTTGGGGGCACACGCGCAAGTGGCTGGGGCTCGGCGCGCTGACGCCCGTCGACCCGACGGGTATCGCGGACAACCCGCCGGTGCTCGGGCCGGCCGGCACGGTTCACGCGACCCTGGGCGACTACGCGAAGTTCCTACGGCTGTTCCTCACCGACGGCGGCGACGTGTTGGCTGCCGACAGCCTGGCGCGCTTGACCGCGCCGTTCCAGGGCGGCGACCAGTCCTATGGGCTGGGCTGGATTGCGTTCACGTCGCGACCGTGGGCCAAAGGACGGGCGCTGGCGCATGAAGGCTCGAACACCCTGTGGCATGCCTTCACCGCCGTCGGCCCCGCGCGCCGGCGCGCGGTGGTCGCCGTCTGCAACACCGAGGCGGGCGGCGGATCGGCGGCCTGTCAGGATCTGGGCACGCAACTCCTCAGAACCCTGGGCTGAAGGCGACGCTACTTTCGGCCAGCTCGGTAGACGGACTCTTTGGGGAAGTCCTTGCCCTCGATGAACCTCCGGATGTCCTGGGCCACGGCGGTGTGTTTCTGCAGCATCACCCAGTGGTCGTCATCGGGATACAACTTCACGCTCAGATTGCGTACCCACTTGTCCAGTCCACTCAGGTGACCGGGCAGAATCGCGCCGTCCTTCAGTCCCCAGATCACCAATGTCGGCGTCTGGATGATCGTCGACTTTGCGCCCTTGGTCATCTCGGCGGCCGACCAGGAATGCGGAATCGTCGAGGCCGGGTGCCGGTCGTTGAACGGCGGGTTGCGGTGGTTGGCGCGGTAGTAGTTCAGGCCTGCTGTCGTGGAGCCGGGCTGCGACCACGCTGCGATCCAGGCCTGGCGGTCGGCTTCGGTGTAGCGGCCACTCTTCACCTCGGCGTCGACAAACCCCGTGTGCGCGCGGCGGGTGGCGGTCTCCTTGGTCGTGCTCTCATCGACCGCCTGCTCGCCCGGCGCCAGGTAGCCGTTGAACACGAAAAAGTAGTTGCTGGCGTAACGCTGCGCTGGATTTTCACGTAGCTCCCGCTCAGAGATGAACGTGTGCGCCCCGTTGATGATGATGAGCTTCTCGAGCATCTCGGGGTGGAACATGGCGAAGGCCCAGGCCACGTTCGCGCCCCAATCGTGAGCCACCAGCGTGAACTTCTTGTCCTTGCCAGCGATCTTCTCGACAAACTGCCGCACGTCTTCGATGAGGTGCGGCATCTTGTAGGGCTCGAGGCCCTCGGGCCGCGACGACAGGTTGTAGCCCCGCATGTCCAGGCCGACGGCCAGATGGTCGCGGCCCATCTCGGTCATCTGGTCCTTCCACTGGTACCAGAATGACGGGTAACCGTGCAGGAAGAGCACGAGCGGCCCTTGCCCCACGCTGGCATAGTGCAGCCGGACGCCGTTCACGTCGGCATAGTTGTGCTGGAACGCGGCGGCGCCGTCTTGGGCCCGAGCGCCGGCCGGCAGCCCCCCCAATACCAGAGCCACCAGCATCAGCGTCGCATATCGCATCGGTCGTCTCCCCTGCAGGGCCGTCATCGTCCCCGAACCACCGCCCCATGATACTCAGGACGCGAAGCACCCAATCGATAGCGTGCAGCCCCCGTAGGACGAAGCCTCGGCCGGGCCAAGAATCCAGTTGACCTTCGCCGGCGATGGGCGCTTAATTCCCGCATGTACCGCTCGCCTGGTACACCGTTCGTCCGGTCGGCAGCGCGGGTTCCGCCCCTTGAGGGAGGTGTCAATGCGGCGGTCGTCGTCGGGATAGGTCTCGTGGCAGGGCCCGTTTCGGGCGCCCCCACGCGCGTGTCACAGGGCTCGGCGTCGTCCAGCCTCTACTCGCGCACGTTCGGCGGACGGCTGGCGTGGGCCGCAGCCGCCTGGCTCCACTGACGTTGTCGAATACCACGGAGGGTTGTCTATGGTCAGGATTCGCATCGCCGCGTGTGCAGTAGCAGTCGTGTTGCTCACCGGCTGGCCGGCACGTGCGCAACAAGGTACGAGCGAGATCACCGGACGCGCTGTCGACGAGCAAGGCGCCGCCCTTCCGGGTGTGGCCATCGTCGTCACCAACGAAGACAGCGGCCAGTTCCGCGAGGCGACAAGCAGCGGTGAGGGCGTGTACCACCTCGCCCAGATGGTCCCCGGTCGCTACCGCATCGTGGCCAAGCTCGAAGGGTTCCGGACCTTCGAGCGCCGCGGACTCGTGCTGGCCGTGGGCACGACCATGACGGTGAGCCTCACGATGGCCATCGGCACGCTCGAAGAATCGGTGACCGTCACGGGCAACTCGCCCATCATCGACCTGACAGCCACCGACGTCGGCGGCAACATCGGCACGGGCGAACTGGCCGAGTTGCCGGCGATGAACCGCAACTACTTCGCCACGGTGGCGCTCCTGCCTGGCGTGCAGTTCTCGCCGTCCACGCAGATGGGCAACGACACGATCGTCTCGAACGGTCAGTCGAGCCAGAACAACAACGTGTCGGTCGATGGCGGCTACAACGGCGACAACGCGCTCGGCACGAGCTCTGGCGCGCAGGTGCGCACGCCCCTCGAGGCCATTCAGGAGTTCGAGGTCATCACCAGCATGTACGACGCCGAGTACGGCCGGGCCGGCGGTGCCATCGTGAACGCAGTCACGAAGACCGGCACCAACAAGTTCTCAGGCGTGCTGTTCGGTTACGCCGTGAGCAACTCGCTCACGTCGAAGGACTTCATCGCCCGGCAGCGCGCACTGCCCAAGGCGCAAGTCGAGAAGCGCGAGTACGGCTTCGTGCTCGGCGGGCCGATCATCAAGAACAAGGCGCACTTCTTCGTCAGCCTTGAGCGCCAGGTCGACAAGCCGAGCCGCACACGGTCGTTCTTCTCGCGACCAGAACGCGACTTCTCGCAGGTCGAGGACCGGAACGACTGGAACACGCTGATCCGGTTCGATCATCAGATCACGGCCAACCACACCTGGGCCGTACGGTGGCTCCGCGAGACCGCGCCGCAGTTCCCGGTCGTCCCCGATCGGGCGTCCGAAAGCTCTGTGTGGCAGGACGAGACCGATCTGGACCAGACGGCCGTGGGCACATTCACGAGCGTGCTCGGGGGCACCAAGGTCAACACGTTCCGCATCGCCAAGACGTGGGAGCACTGGTGGCACGGCAACCTGTGCACGCGCGGCCAGGGGCCTGAGGGCGGCAACGAAGGCTTCAAGTTCGGCGGCGAAGCCGCCAGCGACATGACGCTGTGCGCTCCGCAGCTCAACTACCTCGAGCAGCGCGAGGGTGGCAGCACGGAGTCGCAAGGGCCGTGGGACACCAATTACCAGGTCGAGGACAACTTCTCGTGGTTCGTGCCCGGCAAGAGGGGCGACCACAACATCAAGATCGGCGCGCGCTACACCTACACCAAGCTGCGCCGCGTGTCGCAGATCAACCAGAACGGCACGTTCAACTTCAACACCGACTTGCGGTTCAACCCAGCCGACCCTCGCACCTACCCAGAACGGCTCCAGATTCGCATCCCGAATGCCTACGACGCGACGATGACCAATCACGTCTACGAGGGCTTCCTCCAAGACAAGTGGCAGATGGGCCCGCACACGACGTTGAGCCTCGGCCTCCGCTACGACCTCGAGATCTTCCCCACGCTCGACACGGCCGACAATCCGCTCTTCCAGCCCGGTCAGACGACGACCGTCGACAAGAACAACTTCTCGCCCCGCATCGGCTTCACGCAGCAGCTGGGCGCGAGCGGCAAGTCGCTCGTGCGTGCCGGCTACGGTATCTTCTACAACCGCACGATTCTCGGCGCCCTCGACGACACCATTGAATTCCCGAAGTTCACGTCGTCGATCGTGGCCAACTTCCCGAATGACAACGTGGATCCAGGCCCGAGCCGCGGCCAGTTCCCGACGGATCCGCTCCTCGTGAACGGCCCGATCGTCAATCGCACGCTCCTCAATCAGCTCTTCCCGCCAGGCACGAACCCGCGCAACACCGGCGTCGTCATCTACGACTCGCCAGACCGCCGGCAGCCGTACGCCCACCAGGTGACGGCCGGCTTCGTCCGCGAGCTGGCGTCGACGCTGGCGTTCCACGCCGACTACGTGCGCATCATGAACCGCGACATGTTCCTGGGACGGAACCTGCTGCCGGTGCTGCGCGCCAACACGACGCGAACCGGCGCCATCCAGCGCCTCGACGCCTTCGGCATTTTTGGCGCTGACGCGGTCAACTACCGCCAGCAGGTCTGGGTGTTCGAGAATGGCGGCAGCTCGAACTACGACGCGCTCAACCTGCAGCTCGAGAAGCGCTACGCCAACAAGTGGTCGGGGCGGGTGTCGTATTCGCTGTCCAAGTCGCGGGGCACGGCCACGGACCAAGCCGACAAGAACACCGACCAGGTGCTCACCGAGATGAATCTCGACCAGCGCTTCGGGCCGACACCCATCGACCGGCGCCACGTCCTCTCGATCGCCGGCCGCGTCGAGGTGCCGAAGACTGGCGGCATGACGCTCGCCACGACGGCGCGTTACATGAGCGGTTCGCCGTTCACCATCTACAACAGCAACATCGACGTCAACCGGAACGGCCAGCTCGACGACCCGTCGCCGGCCGGCACCTACAGCGGCACCGGTCTGAACGCCCTGACGGACGTCAAGAACGACGGCGGGCGTTTCGGCGCCTACGGCCCGGACTACTTCCAGGTCGATGTCCGGGCCGGCTGGCGGCGGAAGATTCAGGACCGCACCATCGAGCTCTTCGTCGACGTGTTCAACCTGACCAACCGCACGAACTGGGACAACCCGCTCGTGGCCAACTCGGACGAGCGCCTGCCGAACACCTTCCTGACGCTGACGAATCTCCGCGGCGGCAGCGGCTTCCCACGGTCGGTGCAGTTCGGCTCGCGGATCGCGTTCTAGCCGCAGCCGGTCGCCTCTCAGCCCGAGTCGGCGCTCACGCGCCGGCTCGGGTTTTTCCTATGCTTCCGGCTTGAGGGTGATGACCGCGTAGCGGTCGAGCGGGAAGTACTTCTTGATGGCCTCGTGCAGCAGCGGCACAGTCAGGGTGTCGGTGCGCTTGTCGCGGCGAGCGATGGTGGTCGGATCCCAACCGAGCACGTGGACCGTTTGCAGCGAGCCGAGCCAGTACTGGTTCTGGCGCTGTGAGGTCTCAAGGTCGCGGCGCTCGAGCTCCTGCACCTTCTGCAGGTCCTCTGCCGCCGGCCCGACGGCGCGCAAGCGCGTCAGCTCGTCGATCACCGCCTTCTGCAAGCCCTCGACGCGGTCGGGCGCGCTGCCAAACGACACGTTCATGGCGCCCAAACCCTTCTGCGGCGCCGAGTCGCCGTACGACACGTTGACGCCGTAGGTGCCACCCAGCTGCTCGCGCAGGATGTCGCGCAGGCGGATGCCGACCAGCGTGGCCGCAGCCCGGGCACGATGCATCTCGGTCTCGACCAATCCGGTATCAGCGAAGAAGGCCATCACCGTCTGGCTGGCCGGCTCCTTGCCCTTCCTGACCTCGGCCTTCTGCACCCCGGCCGGGAACCGCACCCCCATGTCGCTCAACGCGGTCTTGCGCGGGCCGGCGCTGGGTAGCGACGCCAGCCACCGCTCCACGTGTGGGGTGACCTCGGTCTCGGTGAAGGCACCAACCATGAAGAAGGTGAAGTCAGCGGCGTTGGCGAAGCGCGCCGTGTAGCCGCTGCGCATCGCGGACAGGTCGAGCCCGGCGACGTCCTGCGCCGTGAGGCCCTTGGCCGAGTAGTGGCCCGAGGTCGTCAGTTCGCGCACCTTCTCACTGAACACGTAGCGTGGGCTCTGCTGCTGGTTCTGCAGCATCGCGCCAAAGCGCCGCTTGAGCAGGTCGAAGGCCTCGTCGGTCAGGCCCGGCGACGTGAAGGTGAGATACGTGAGCTGCAGCGCCGTCTCGAGGTCCTTCGGCGTGGCCGAGCCGGACACGCCGTGCGTGTAGCTGCCGATGTCGGGCGAGGCCGACGCGATGCGACCGGCCAGCACCTTCTCGAGGTCCACCGGGTTGAGGCCGCCGACGCCGCCCAGGCCCACGAGCGCTGGTGCCAGCGACGCCTCGGTGAAGTCCGCCTCGGTCGCCAGCGACCCGCCGCCAAATGCATAGGCGCTGAACACGACCTGATCGGCCTTGAAATCGGTGGGTTTGAGCCACACCTCCATGCCGTTCGACAGCGTGAGCACGGTGACGCCCAGCTCGGCGATCTGGCGCCGGCCGGTGACCTTCCCCGGGGAGGGCGGCGTGGCCACGAGCTCGCGGCCGGCCAGGCCGTCGTTCCACGGCGTGACCGTGGCAGCAAAGGCCGCGGACAGCGCCGTCTTGAGGGTGTCGTCGGTGGGCAGCGTGACGCCCGGCTTGGCCGCGGCGATGCCGAGCACGACGCGACTGTCGTCGCGCACCAAGCCCTTCATGAGCGTCGTCACTTCGTCGAGCGTGACGGACGGCACGAAGCGCCGCGCGAGCTGGAACTCGAAGGCGATGCCCGGGGCCGGCTCGCCCTGCAGGAAGTGGCGCACGAGTTCGTTGGCGAGCGACGGGCTCTCGGCGGTGGTTCGGTCGTTGTAGGACCGCTCGTAGCCGGCCAGCAGGCCGCGCTTGGCGCGGTCGAGTTCCGCGGCAGCAAAGCCGAACTGCTGCACGCGGCGCGCCTCGCGCACCACGGCTTCGAGGCCGGCCGCGATGCCGCCCTCGGCCACTTCAGCGCTCAGTTCGAACACCGACAGGTTGCGCCCGATGTTCGACGTGCCGGCATCGGCGCTCAGGAACGGCGCGTCCGGCTGGCGCGCCAGCTCGGCCAGGCGCGACGCGAACATCTGCAGCCCGAGCGAGCGGACGAGCGAGCGGCGGTAGGCGCCCACCGTGTCCTCGGGCTGGGGCGCGTGCTTGAAGATGGCGGTCACGCTCGAGCCCTGCGCCTCGGCGTCGCTCACCATCTTGTAGAGCGGCGCCGTATGGGGCGGCACCGTCGCATCGATGGCCGTGGGCGCCGGCCCGGGCAGCGGCAGGTCTGCGAAGCGGGCCTTCACCAGCCGCTCCGATTCGTCGAGCGGCAGGTCGCCGCTCACGACCACGGCCATCCGGTCGGCGCGGTACCACGCCTGATAGAAGTCGCGCACACGCTGGGGCGGGAAGCTGCGCAACACCTCGGGCAGGCCGATGGGCAGGCGGTCGGCGTAGCGGCTGCCTGCGAAGATCACCGGCAACTGCTGATCGGTGATGCGCGACTGGGCACCGAGGCGGCCGCGCCATTCCTCGATGACCACGCCGCGCTCCTTTTCGATCTCCTCGGTCGTGAGCGTTGCCCCGCCGGCGAAGTCGCGCAGGGCCAACAGGCCTTTGTCGACGTAGCCCTCGCGGTCCGTCGGCACGTCGAGCATGTAGATGGTCTCGTCGAAGCTGGTCGAGGCATTCACGTGCGGCCCGAAGCGGGCGCCGATCGACTCGAGGAAGGCCACGAGCTCGCCCGGTTTGAAATGGGTGCTGCCATTGAAGGCCATATGCTCGAGGAAGTGCGCCAGCCCGCGCTGGTCGTCGGCTTCCTGGACGCTGCCGACATCCACGGCCAGGCGCATCGACACGCGCTTGGCCGGGCGGCCGTTCTGGCGCAGAAAATAGCGCAGGCCGTTCGGCAGCCGGCCGGAGCGCACGGCGGTGTCCAGCGGCAACACGGCCTCGAGGGCGGCCGTATCGGCGTCGACCGCCGGGGCCTGGGCCGGCGGCGCCAGGGCGCCCACCTGGGCCCGCGGCGCGCCGGGCGTGGTCGTGAGGATCAAGGCAACGAGAGCGGCGATGACGGGCATGCGGGGAATCATGGGTGTCCTTGAGACGCAGCGGGCGGTCCGGTGGTCGCTCGGCCGTCTGCGGTCTTCATCATGCCCCGGAAGTAAGATTCCCTCACATGAACCTGACCATCACCCGCCTGTCGCCCGACGTTCCCATGCCGGCCTACGCCACCGCCGGCGCCGCGGCCTTCGACCTGGCCGCCGCCGCCGAGACCGTGGTGCCGCCGCACGGCATCGCGCTCGTGCCGACCGGGCTGGTCGTGGCCGTGCCGGACGGACATTTCCTGGCCATCCTGGCTCGCAGCAGCACGCCGCTCAAGCGCGGCCTGATGGTCGCAAACGGCGTAGGTGTGGTGGACGCGGACTACTGTGGCCCGGCCGACGAGGTGAAGATTCAGGTCTACAACGCCACCGAACATCCGGTGACCGTGGCCGCCGGCGACCGCATCGCTCAGGGCATGGTGCTGGCGGCGCCGCGAGTCACGTTTCTCGAGGGCCCGCCGTCGGACAAGGCGTCGCGGGGTGGCTTTGGCAGCACCGGCCGCTAGCCCGGCGGTCGTCCCGGCCCAGTTGGCCGGATCCCCGCCGTCGGGCTAGGATGGGCGCAGTGCTGGCTGAGGTCCATCGCGCATGTGTAGCGCGACGGCGCGGCACGCGGCTGGTGCTGCTCTCGGACTTCGACGGCACCTTGGCCGAGTTCGATCTCGACCCTACCCTTCCCCGGATCCGGTCGGACGCGTTCGCCGCGCTCGTCGCGCTGTCATCGCTCTCGCACGTCACTCTCGGACTGGTCAGCGGCCGCCGCGTCGCCGACCTGGCCCGGCGCGTACCGCTTGGCTCGGACGTCTATCTGGCAGGGCTCCACGGCCTCGAGATCGCCATCGGTGACCGCCGCTGGGAACATAGGGCCGTCCACGCGGCCCAGGCCGCGGCCCGCGCCCTCGAGCTGGCGCTCGACCCGGTCGTCGCCCGAACCCCTGGCGCTCGCCTGGAGTCGAAGGGGCCCTCCGTGGCGGTGCACGTGCGCGGCGTAGGCCGCGACCAGCGCGCGGGGGTGCTCCAGGCCGCCGACGACGCGGCCGCGCCCTGGCTGGCCAGCGGCGCGCTCAAGCGCCTGCGCGGCGCCGACGTGCATGAGTTCCTTCCCGCGGCGGCGTGGACCAAGGGCGACGCCGTTCGCTGGATCGTCCACGACGTGGAGCGCCTGACCGGACAACCGGCGTGGGTCGTCTATTTCGGCGACGACCTCACGGACGAGGACGCCTTCCGGGCCATCGACGAGGGCGTGTCGGTGGTGGTCGGGCGCCGCGCCTCCACCGCCCGCTACCGCCTCGAGTCCACCGCCGACGTCGCCGCCGTACTGCTCGACGTCGCCGAGGCGGCCGCGGCCGAGGCGCACCCATGACCGCACTCCCACTCGACCACGGCGCCATCGGCAACGGCAGTGTGCTCGGACTGGTGGGTCCCGACACGAGCATCGATTGGCTGTGCCTGCCCCGCTTCGACAGCCCCTCGGTGTTCGCGCGCCTGCTCGACCACAGCGTGGGCGGACGCTTCCAGTTCACCTCGGATCCGCCACTCCGTGCACAGATGGCCTACCTCGGCTGCACGAACGTGCTCCGCACCGAGCTTCAGACCGTCGACGGCGCGTGCGAACTGTTGGACTTTGCCCCGCGCCTGCCGGCCGGCCTGGGCGTGTACGCGCCCGTCGAGATTCACCGCCTGCTGCGGCCGCTGCACGGCGCGCCGCGGCTCATGGTCACGTTCGACCCGCGGCCCGACTACGCGCGCGCTACCGTGTCGCTCGTCGCCACCGCGCACGGTGTGGAAGTGCACGGCGGACCGCACACGCTCTACTTGCACACGAACGTGCCGGCGGCCGCGATCCTCGACGGCCGCCCCTTCCGCGTCGATCGACCGCTCTACTTCGTGTTGAGCGCAGGCCGCCCCCCCGACATCCACGACGCGCCGGCGGTGGAACGCGCCCTCGAGCTCACGCGCGCCGGTTGGGAGATGTGGGGGAAGAGTTGCGCGCTGCCGACCTTTCGGCCCGAGGTCGTGCTGCGATCGGCGCTGTGTCTGAAGCTGCACCAGGCACTCGACACCGGGGCCATCGTGGCGGCGGCCACAACCAGCATTCCCGAGGCGCTCGGCACCGAGCGCACGTGGGACTACCGGTTCTGCTGGCTGCGTGACGCGGCCTTTGTCGTGGAGGCGATGCGCCGCCTTTCGCACCTGCGCGAGGGGGAACGCTTCGTCGAGTTCCTGCGCGGCGTCGCCGACGACGGCCCACTGCAGCCGGTCTACGGCATCGGCGGCGAACGCGATCTGGTCGAGCGGCACCTGCCGCATCTGGCCGGCTACGGCGGCACGGGCCCGGTGCGCATCGGCAACGCCGCCTATCTGCAGACCCAGCACGACGTGATGGGCGAAATGCTGCTCTGCCTCGACACCATCACGAGCGACCCGCGCACCGCGGCGCACGACCCCACGCTGATCCCGCTCGTCGAGCGCCTGGTCGAGGAGTCCGTCCGCGCCTCCACCCAGCAAGACACCGGCCTGTGGGAATTCCGCACCATGCCCAACCACTACACGTTCTCGAAGGTGCTGTGCTGGGTGGCGGCGGCGCGCGGCGCACGCATCGTGGAGCGTCTGGGTCGGCCCGACCGTGCCGAGCCGTGGCAGGCGTGGGCGCGCACCGAACGCGAGCGCATCCTCGAGGCGGCCTACAACCCCGAGCTCGGCTACTTCACGCAGACGCTACACGGCCGCCACGCCGACGCGTCGAATCTGCTGCTGGCCACGCTCGGCATCGTCGATCCGCACGACCCCCGCTTCATTTCCACCGTCCGCGCCTACGAGCACGGCCTGACCAGTGGAGGGCTGATGCAGCGCTACCGCCACGCGGACGACTTCGGCGCCACCACGAGTGCGTTTACCATCTGTTCGTTCTGGTGGGCCGAGGCCCTGGCCATGATCGGACGGCTCGACGACGCCGTCCGTCTGTTCGACCGGCTCGTCGCTTACGCCAACCCGCTGGGCCTCTTCTCGGAAGATATCGAACCGGAAACCGGACGGCTGCTCGGCAACTTTCCCCAGGCCTACACCCACGTCGGCCTGATCCATGCCGCCATTACCATCGGCGAGCTGATCGACGCGCGCCACGGCCACTTCCGCGCCTGGACGCCGTGGCGCTGACCCTCACCGGCCGAAGGCCGGGGAGACGAGCGACCCACTGGTGGTCGGGGACGCGGCGGCGCTATCGTAGGTGCGGGCGCCGGGCGCGCCCTCCACTGCGTGGCCATGCGCCGAATCCTGCACATCGACATGGACGCGTTCTACGCGTCGGTGGAACAACGCGACAACCCCGAGTTGCGCGGCCGCCCGGTGGCCGTCGGCGGTGCGCCCGACCAGCGCGGCGTCGTCGCCGCCGCCAGCTACGAAGCGCGCACGTTCGGCGTGCGCTCGGCCATTCCGATGTCGCGCGCCGTGCGCCTGTGCCCGTCGCTCGTCATCGTCCGGCCCGACTTCCAGAAGTACCGCCACGTCTCAGCGCAAGTCTTTGCGCTATACCGCGCCGTCACGCCGCTGGTCGAGCCGCTGTCGCTCGACGAGGCCTATCTCGACGTCACCGAAAACACGTGGGGCGAAGCGCTCGGCGTGGCGGTGGCCAAGCGCCTCAAGGCCGCAATTCGCGAGACCACGGGACTGACGGCCTCGGCCGGAGTGGCACCGAACAAGTTTCTGGCCAAAATCGCCTCGGGCTGGCAGAAGCCGGACGGACTCACGGTGATCGCGCCGGAGCGCGTCGAGCGCTTCCTGCAGGGCCTGCCCGTCGACGCGCTGTGGGGTGTGGGCCCAGTGACCGCACGGAAGCTGCACGAGCACGGCATCACCCGGCTGGTCGACGTGCGCGCCAGCGACCTGGATACGCTGCGCGGCATCGTCGGATCGCTAGCGGATTGGTTGAAGGACCTCGCCGACGGCAAGGACAGCCGGGCGGTGGAACCCGACCGACCGTCGAAGTCGTCGGGGTCCGAATGCACCTACGAACACGACCTCACCAACCCGGACGAGATCCACCGGGAAATCGCCGAGATGGCCGGCGAGGGTGCGGCCTGGCTCGCCAAACGCCAGATGTTCGCGCGCACGGTCACCATCAAGGTGCGCTACGCCGACTTCGAGACCGTGACGCGCAGTCACAGCACCGCCGAGCCCACGCGCGAAGCCGCCGCCATCACGGCCCGCGCCTTGGCCCTGCTCGAGAAGACCGAGGCCGGTGTGCGACCGGTGCG
>JBJXGK010000135.1:0-4561 GCA_046153705.1 Gemmatimonadaceae bacterium | reverse complement strand
CCGAGCGCGTCGGACCCGTGATGCCGAATCCCGTCATCACGGTCACGCATCTCGCCAAACGCTACGGTGCCACCGTCGCCGTCGATGACGTCTCGTTCGAAGTGAACGCCGGCGAGATCTTCGGCCTGATCGGCCCAAACGGCGCTGGCAAGACAACGACAATGGAGTGTGTAGAGGGCCTGCGCGCGCCCGACCGCGGAACGATCGCCGTTCTCGGCCTCGATCCACAGCGCGATTCTGCCGCGCTTCGCGCGCGGATCGGCGTGCAGCACCAGGAAGCACATCTACAGAAGAGGATCAAGGTCTGGGAAGCCGTGGACCTCTGGGCCTCGCTCTACGCGCGCGTGGTGGACACCGATGCTCTACTCGAACGCCTCGGCCTGGCGCCAAAGCGCAATGCATGGTTCATGACCTTGTCCGGCGGACAGAAGCAGCGGCTCTTCATCGCGCTCGCGCTCATCCATGAACCCGAGATTGTGTTCCTTGACGAACTCACGACCGGGCTCGACCCTCAGGCGCGGCGCGCGATCTGGGGGCTCGTCACCGGCATCCGTGAGCGCGGCACGACCGTATTCCTCACGACACATCTTATGGAGGAGGCGGAGCGGCTTTGCGATCGCGTGGCGATCATCGAGCATGGCCGCATCATCGAGGTAGGCACGCCGGCTGAGCTCGTGCGACGGCACTGTCCCGAGCGCACCGTCGTCTACACCGACGACGCGAGCGGCGTGACCGAGACACTGCGTGGCACGGGAGATGACTTCGTGACCGACGTGATCAACGGCATCGCACGCGCTGGCACGCGCGTGCGCGGCTTCCGCACCGAGACGCCGACCCTCGAGGACGTGTTCATCAAACTCACCGGCCACCAGGTGAGGGACTGACCCGTGCTCAAAGGGCTCTGGAAACTCAGCTGGATCGAGACGAAGGTCTTCGTGCGCGAGCCGATGGGCTTCATCGGTAGTCTCCTGGTGCCGGTCATCATCTTCGTGATCTTCGGACGTGTGCTCGGCGCGGGCCCGCGCACCGTTGCTCCGCTCGACGAGACACTTCGTCCCGCGGTCGACACGGCGCCGTTCGACGTCGCGATCCTCGCGGCGCTGCTCATCGCGCTCGGAGCGGTGCAGTCGCTCATCGCGATCATCGCGATCTACCGCGAAGGCGGGATCCTCAAGCGACTCCGCGCGACGCCACTCTCACCGATAACGATCCTCGGTGCGCACGTGGCGGTGAAGCTGCTCTTCACGGTCGCGAGTCTCGCACTGTTGGTGCTCGCCGGCCGCCGCATCTTCCCCGGGGCGATGCAGGTGAACCTCGTGAGCTTCGGTGCCGCGCTGCTCCTCAGCACGCTGAGCATCCTCATGTTCGGCTTCGTGCTCGCGAGCCTCGTGCCCACGGCGCGCTTCGCGCAGCCGCTTGGTGCCGTGATCCTGTACCCGATGATTGCGCTGTCGGGACTCTTCTTCCCGACAGATGCCCTCCCCGCGTGGCTTCGTGGCGTGGCGTTCCTTTTCCCGACGACGCACGCGGTTGCGCTGATGCAAGGAGTGTGGGACGGGGTCGGGTGGTTCGCCCACTGGGAAAACGCGCTGATGTTGATGGTACTCGGTGCGGTGTTCGCTGCGCTCTCGGTGCGGGTGTTTCGTTGGGAATAGTCGCGCGACCGCGGTGACGGTCCGAGTCGATCGCGCCGTGGACTGCGGTAGAACAACGACGACGGTGGCGAGCGGTGTGTCGAACGACTCGCCTCAACCCCTCGCCAACACGAGCTCGGCCGCCCAACGCGCTTCGCGAGCGCGCTCGGGCCCATCGCGCTCGGACGCCGCCGCCGCGCCATCGAAAAGGACGACGAGCGCGCCCGCTGTCCGCTCGGCGTTCGCCACGCCGGCGGCAATCGCGAACTCCATGAACATCGTGCGCACGTAGTTGCGCTGATCGGCCACGATGGCGTGCGCGGGATGGCTCTGATCCGTCAACTCACTGGCGACGTGCGAAACGGGGCATCCGCGGAAGTCTTCGGACTCGGTCCATTCCAGCACCCAATCAAAAACCCTCAGTGCGCGGTCGGGAGGCGGCACGGACTCGATGTATGCCTGCATGCCCGCGCGCGCGCGGTCGACTCGGCGCTGTATGTAGGCCGCTACCAACTCGTCTTTGCATCCAAAGTGCGAGTACAGTGACGCCTTCGCAGCGCCTGCCTCGGCGAGCACTCTATCGATCCCAACGGCCCGAATGCCCTCCTCATAGAAGAGGCGATCAGCGGCGTCGAGCAGCCGATCACGGACACCGGGCGCTGTACGTTCGGTCGAGGTTCCTGACATGCTTGACAATACAGACAGAGCGGTCTATAGTCAATCAAGTATAGACAGAACTGTCTGTTCATGGCCTGCAAACCCTTCTTTGAGGATTGGACGATGAGCTTTCCAGTAACAGGAGTAACCGCGCTGGTCACCGGCGCGAACCGCGGCATCGGCGAGGCGATCGTAAACGCACTTTTCGCAGCCGGAGCTCGCAAGGTCTACGCGGGCGCGCGGAACGTTGCCGACTTGGCGCCGCTCAAGACGCTCCACGGCAACAAGATTGTGCCGTTGCAGCTGGACGTCACCAACGCCGATGACATTGCGCGCGCAGTGGCCGCCGCCGCCGATGTGCAACTGCTGGTCAATAACGCGGGCGTCGCGGCCTACGCCGGGGGTGCGTTCACCGACCCGCAGTGGATCGCCGCGGGAAGGGCCGAGATGGAGGTGAACTTCTTTGGGACGTTTGCGAT
Organism: Gemmatimonadaceae bacterium; assembly: GCA_046153705.1. Lineage (GTDB taxonomy): Bacteria > Gemmatimonadota > Gemmatimonadetes > Gemmatimonadales > Gemmatimonadaceae > Pseudogemmatithrix. Next base: position 1,791 of record JBJXGK010000135.1, on the reverse strand, counting down.
GACACAGGCCTTCGCACCAGTCCTCGCAAAGAACGGTGGCGGCGCCGTCGCCAACCTCGCCTCGGTCGCGTCGCTCTCCAGCTTTCCACTCTTCGTGGCCTACAGCGCGTCGAAGGCGGCCACGCACTCGATCACGCAGTCCACTCGCGCGATGCTCAAGGCACAAGGCACGCAGGTGTTCGGCGTCTATCCTGGACCGATCGATACACGCATGGCCGAGCCGATCAGCTTCGACAAGACGTCACCGGCCGCCGCAGCAGACGAGATCGTCGCAGGGATCATCGCAGGATCCGAAGAGATCTTCCCCGACCCGATGAGCGTTGGCATGGGTGCCGCGTTTCTCTCGGATCCAAAGGGTCTGGAGCGTCAGGTCGCAGGCATGGTAGCGTAGTTCGCTCGCGTCGATGTTCTCTAGCGTGTTGCGGCTCCAGAGGCGGGAGCGACCCCCGCCTCGCGCACACACGGCACGGTTCGAGAACGCGAGCCGCCGAACTCTATGCCGGTAGCGCGGCCACGCGCGTCGCGCACAACCGTGAGTAGCCACCCCTGGTTTTCCACAGTAAACGCATCGCGATAGCGCGGGCTCATCTTGTCCTCCAGGCGGCCGCGACGCCGCATCGCGAGTCCGTCGCCTTGCCGAACGATCTCCACGACGGCATCCGCTTCGTCGCAGCGGTAGCTGCCAAGCACGGCGGTCAGTTCCGCCGCGCTTGGCATCCACGCTTCCACGCGAGCGAACACGGTGGAGTCGTTGGCTTGAAGGATGGTGTAACCGGTCGGGCGCCGGCGGCTGTCGAAGCTGAACTTGATCGAGCGGTCGCCGTCGAGCGCGGAAAACGTGCTGTCGGTGAGCCTCCGATAGCCAGTCCAGCTGTTGATCGTGATCCCTTCGGCGTAAGCGCGCACGCGCACCGCTTGGCGCGTGCGGCTGCTCCGATACGAGCCGGTCAGGCGAGCAAGTGATGCGGGGTTGAGCGTGTCGGCGGCGGGGCCGAGATTCGGCTCCACATAGTACGAGCCCATGGGAATGTCGGCGGCGATCGCCAGCAGCACTGCACCCACCTCTTCGGTGTTGAGCGAACCTGCATTACAGAGGAGCGCCACCGCCGTGCCGCGCGCCGGTACGCGACCCACGTACGACTTGTATCCCGCCGTCCACCCACCGTGGGTCACGGTGCGCTCTCCGTTGAGCGCACCGATCTCGAGTCCGAGCGCGTACCCGGACACGCGTCCCGAGGTGAGCGTGATCTGCCGCTCCATCTCTTCTATGAATGTGGCGCCGCCAAGGGGCACTGGTGGACGCGCACCGAACCGCGCCTGCCACTTCATGAGATCAGCTACGGTCGTGAGCAGACCGCCGTTGCCGACACCGTTCTCGAAGGGCATGTCCGTTGTCCATCGCCCGCCGTCGTCGGGCGTGTAGCCCTGCGCGCGTTGCGGCACGATGCGTCGGTAGTCGTCGCGCCAGGATGAACGGGTCATGCCGAGCGGCCCGAAGATCGAACGCTGTGTGTAATCGGCGAAGGACATGCTGGAGGCGCGCGCCACGACGATCGTGGCCAACACGTATCCTGAATTGGAGTACGAGTACTCGGCGCGCGGACGGAAGTTGAGCGCGCGCTGTCGAGCCAGCATCTGCAACGCGTCGGTATTGTCGTAGCTCTTGGTGCCGCGCGGCCAGCCACTCAGCTCGAACAGGTCGCCGTAGTCCCGCAGTCCGCTCACGTGATGCAGCATATCACCTACAGTGAACTTGGGCAGTCCAGCCCAGATCTCGGGGATCCACCGGCG
>JBJXGK010000099.1:0-3712 GCA_046153705.1 Gemmatimonadaceae bacterium | reverse complement strand
GTGGGATCCCGCCCGCCGACCTGATGATGAAGTGCACCGACCCCGGCAACTTGCCGAGCTGTCGGGCGATGGAGCGCCGGCTCTCCCCCGCGAGATGGCGGGCCCACAACTCGTCGCGCTGCGCCCACCTGCTTCCCTAGACGGCCGTCGGTCACCAACTGCCGTTATGCGGCGGGAAGCGAGTGCCGCTGGTCTAGCGCGCGGAACCATCCGGTCAGCAGCCACGCTACGATCGGGAGTAGGACCGCGTAGCCGAACACGCCGACGAGTTGCATACGCATGTCGCCGACAAGAGGGCCGATCAGTCCGGCGAGGCACAAGCCGCCAGTGGCGCGCAGGCACAGCCGGAGTCGTCGCGCGCGCTCAGTAGCCGGTAGCGCGCGGGCGGCCAACACGAGCGCGAGCCCAAGGAGGAAGTCCCAAGCGAACAACTCGACGGCATATGTTGCGGATGGCCAGACGAGACCGTGGCTTCCCGTGGCGCGGCCGGATGTGAGTTCGACTAAATGCACACCCGTCGTGGCAAACGCGAACATCGCGGCGAAGCACGCGGAGAGTGTTCCCCACAGCTGTCGAGCAGGCTCCGCTGACGCGTGCAGTGCGATGAAGAGCGCAAGCAACGGGAGTGCTGACGCGATAGTCAGCACCTCCATGATGGCGAGGATGGGATCAGCGATGGGTTCCGACAATCCGTGCCGCGCCATGCCTGCGGCCAACACGATAGCATAGGCGATGCCGACCACGACGACGGCGACTCCCGAACGCGCGCCGAGCTGTGTTGCCGTCATTGCTCATTCCCGTGGTCGACCGCATAACGTCAAGTTGTGCCGCGGCCGATTTCATAAAATGCAGGTGGGCGGCCGCACCGTACCGAAAGGTACGACAAGGTGCGGCCGCCCACCTGCTACGCTAGACGGCCGTCGGTCACCAACTGCCGTTATCCCGCGCCCCAGCGTGACGCGAGCAGTTCGGGCGTGGCGTCGCGAGGCACGATGCACTTTCCCGCCGCCTTGCCGGCAAAGCACGGGTTGTCGGCCAGCTGCGCCTCGACGAACGGGAGAGTCGTCTCGTCCCACTGGCCACGATGCAAGTGATACGGGAGCGAGAACGCGTAGTCGACCATGATGCCGACCACCGATCGATCGGCCGTCTTCGCAACGGCAACCGACTGCATCACCGCCGTCTCAGCTTGAATCCAGGCGCTGCGCATGCCGAGCCGGCGCAGCCTCGCCCCGACGATCTCACCGAGGCGAGTTGGCACGGAGCGGAGGTCGCGCGCGGGGAGCAGCACGGCGAGCAAGGACCGCGAACTCACGAGCAACAACAGTGGCTTCGCATCGACGACGACGCGATTCGCGTACCAGTCGCCGAGCGCGGTGTCGCTCGACGCCGGAGCATCCAACGAGACAGGGAGCGCAGTGGCCAACTTCTGAGTGCGACGAAGTAAGACTGTCACCGTGCGCGAGTCGGGATAACGAAAATGCGTTCTGCTGCAAAGTGGCCGACCAAACCTTACACCGCGCACCGACCTTGGGCCACTTTGCCAGCAGCAACGCGGGTTAGGGCGCAGCTGCGCGCAACTCTGCCTTCAGCTTCCAGTACCCGAAGGTGGCGAGCGCTTCCGCAAGCCACACCAGATACGGGATACCCATCAGCGTACCCACGAGCACCCGCTTCTCGAGGATGAGCGGTTCCAGGACCCCACCGAAGAGGGCCGCGACCGCGCCAGGGACAACGACGAGAAACAGCAGGTACACCGGAACACGCCATCGATTCGTGACGGCGCGCCACGCAGCCACCAAGGGTGGAACGGCAATGAGCCAGATCAGCGCGTTCATCGCCCAGAACGTCGCGTGTGACCGGCCGAACAGGTTGGTGACGATCCAGGCCTCGTCGTTCGACCAATAGAGGTTTGGCACGATGCGGAGCAGCGGCACCGAGGCGAGGACCAGGGAAAATCCCAGCAACTTCTCGCCGGCATCGGCACGGCGCAGCCTGAAAAAGCCGACCCACATCGGGATGTAGTTGAAGAACAGGGGCCCCGCGAGCGTGGCGAGAAACACCGTCGACCCTTGGCGGGCCGCGCACCCAGCCGCCAGTTCGAAGGAATTGAAGGTCTTATACCCCCACTGACCGCAGATTAGGAGGCCGGCGAAATGGTGCGCGAACTCGTGCGCGATGCCGAGCACCGTGCCGAGACAGAAGAAGGCGAGGAAGTATCGCCACGTCAAAGGGATCGTCACGAAGGCTTTCGCAGAGGTTCGGAGTAATGCTTGAGCAGGCGCCGAAAGCTCGTGTGCGCCCTAACGTCAAGTTGTGCTGTGGCCGATTCAATAAATGCGGGTTGGCGGCCACGGCCGACCCTGAAGTACGATGAGGCCGGGGCCGCCAACCCGCTACCCCAGCCGGCCATCAGCACCAACTGCCGTTATGCCGCGGGACACCGTTGTTAGGTCTCAACGAGCGAAGCCTCCGTCAGCGTCGCCCCTCGCGAAGGCGGATGACAGCGCCGGAGTCGCGCGGAAGTTCGACGCGCTCGAGTGCGAGTATCACTCCTCTTAGAGTAGCGAGTACCAGGTACGCACCCGGACGAGGAAGCGCGGCGGAGAATCGACCGGTGCTATCTGATACCGCGACATAGGTACCGGTGTCATAGCAGAGCGGCGGAACCTGATTCGGGCACTCAGAATAGAGGATCTCAACCCCTGCGAGCGGCCGCTCCTCAGTGTCGACGGCTATTCCGCGGAGCCGAAGTGCAGCGGGAGCCCAGTCGAGAGGAGTTGGCTTCGGGAGCTCAGACGGCCTTCTGCCCGCACGAGGAGCGCAGCCGACGCCGCTCGCGAACAGAAGCATGCAGCAGGTGAGTGTGCGCATAGAAGAGGCGAGTCGTCGGCATAACGTTTGGTTGTGCTGTGGCCGCTTCAATAATGCGGCCGCGCAGCGGCCGCCATCAGTAGCGCGGCCGACTGCACCAACCGTCGTTAGCCAGCGGAAAGCTTAGCTAGAGTTCTCGGTATCGGTGGAGCGAGCGATAACTACTTCGCGTCCCGTCTTGAAGTCGAGCGCGACCTCGAATCCCTTCTCGCGCTTCAAAGTCATGAGACGCTCGGCCGCCTCCTCTTCTCCCGCGAAGTCGAGCGCCGCTGACTGAGCCGGCGACCAGCCGTCGGGATAAGCGAAACTGCCCGGTACGGTGCGCGCCTTCCACGCGAACGCAAATCCGTCGGGGTGGCGGGCGGCCTTGAGCCAGCGACAGCGCGACGTGGGTCCGTAGAGCTGATCCACCACCACGAGGTCGACGGCCTCGCCGTCGCGCAAGTACTCGAGCCCGAGCTTCTGCAAGCGTTCAACGAACCGCCGCGTATCGTCCGGCGCCATGAATCCCACTCGCGTGAGATGGCGATCAATACAGAAGCTCCCGTTCGGGCAGTCTCGCTCGTACGCGAACAGACCTCCTGGATACTTTTTCTCAAGCGTCGGAATCCTGATGATGACGCTGATCGCCTCCACGAGTACCGTCACCTAGTCGCTCCCTCACTCGCGCGTCGTCTGGCTAGAAAGTATGACTGGGCTGGCCCCCCATTCTGTCGTGGGTTAGCTCCTCGAGACTGCCGAGTTGCCAGAGCCACCGGCGACGTGCTGCAGTGTCGCCCATCCTACTGGAGGACCAACCCATGTCATCGTCTGCTGCGGCTTCATCTCCTACAACTAT
>JBJXGK010000130.1:0-19662 GCA_046153705.1 Gemmatimonadaceae bacterium | reverse complement strand
CCCCCCCCCCCCCCCCCCCCCCCCCCCCGCTGTGTTTCCCATCCCCTCTCGCGGACCGCTCGATGTCTCGTCTTCTGTTTGCCCGGATCCTCGTCGCCGCACTCACCGCGGGCGCAGTCGCCTGCGGCAAGGCCGCGGCCCCACCCACAGATGTCGTTTCGTCGACGACCGGAGTGGTCGTGAGCGCGCACCACCTCGCCTCCGACATCGGGGCCGCCACACTCGCCAAGGGCGGCAACGCCGTCGATGCCGCGATCGCGACCGCATTCGGTCTCGCCGTGACATATCCGGCGGCGGGGAACATCGGCGGTGGCGGCTTCATGATCATCAGACTCGCCGATGGCAGCGCGACGACCATCGACTACCGCGAGAAGGCACCGCTCGCAGCGACGGCGACGATGTACCTCAACAAGAACGGCACGCGCAACGAAGCTGCGACCGATTCCGGTTGGCGCGCCCCTGGTGTACCGGGCACCGTCGCCGGACTCGCGATGGCGCACGCGAAACACGGCAGCCTCGCGTGGCGCGATCTCGTCACACCGTCCGCGGAGCTCGCAGAACGCGGATTCCCGCTCTCGGCGGCACTGGCCGACGAACTCAACTGGGTGATCAAGTCGATCTTCGCGCCGTTTCCCACGAGCGTCGCCGCCTACGGCAAATCCGATGGCTCCGCCTGGAAGGCCGGCGACACCCTCAAGCTCCCGCAGTTGGCGCGTGCACTCCGCGCCATCGCCGACAGCGGTCCTGCGGCATTCTACACGGGGTGGATCGCCGACTCCATCGCCGCGCAGATGCGCACGAATCGCGGACTCATCACCAAGGCCGATCTCGCCAAGTACGCGGCCGTCGAACGCGCACCGGTGCGTGGCACCTTCAACGGTCACGAGATCATCGGCATGGCCCCGCCGAGTTCCGGGGGCACGGTGATGATCTCCGTACTCAACCAGCTCGAAGCCGGCGGACTCGACGGACTCACGCGGACGTCGGCGCGCTACCTGCATCGCCGGGCCGAAGCCTCGCGCCGTGCGTTCCTCGAGCGCGCGCGCTGGCTCGGCGATCCGGACTTCAACGACTCCATCCCGCTCACGCGGTTGCTCTCCAAGGAGTACGCGGCGTCGCTCGTCGCGGCGACCGACAGCAGCAAGGCGACGTCGAGTCTCACTCTCGGCGCCGACATCGTCACGGACCGCGGTGAGTCGATGCAGACCACACACTTCAGTGTCGTCGACGGAGAGGGCAACGCGGTGAGCAACACGTACACGCTCGAGTCGGGATACGGCTCCGGTGTGGTGGTCGCCGGGTTCCTGCTCAACAACGAGATGGGCGACTTCAACAAGAAGCCGGGCTACACCAACACCGGGTGGGCGATCGGCACGGCGGCCAACGTCATCGTGCCCGAGAAGCGCATGCTGAGCTCGATGTCGCCCACGATCGTCACCAAGGACGGGGAGTTGCGTCTGGTGACCGGCTCGCCAGGCGGCCGCACCATTCCCAACACCACGCTGGACGTGGTGCTCGGCGTCACGCTCTTCGGCGAGAGCATCCGCGCAGCCGTGGACGCGCCGCGCGTGCACCATCAGTGGATGCCCGACACGCTGCATCTCGAGTCAGGCGCCGCAAGCGCCGAGGTGGTCTCGGCGCTGCGCGCTATGGGGCACGCGGTGAAGGAACAGCCTGCCCGCTCGCAGGGCGACGCGCATTCCATCGTATTTGACGCGAAGACCCGCACGGCGACCGCGGCGAACGACAAACGGAGCTCAGATTCCGGCGCCCGCGCGCGGCCTTGACAATAGGCAGGCCGCATCTCAAATTTAGTAGTACCTAACTTTGAGATGCGGTTATGCCAAGTCCTCACATGCTCCCGCCGGCGCAGCGCCGGCGGCTCTACCTGGCGCTCGCGGCGTTCGTTGCCGGCGCACTGAGCGGCTGCGATGCGCTGCTCACGGGTGCGCCCGACGAATCCGAAGAACTCGCCGGGCTCGCGCCTGGTCTCTCGGCGCCGCAGCGCGCACTGCATCTGCGCGGCGACGGCGAGTTCGCGCGTAGCTTCGGCCCCGCCAATGGGCTCGGGCCGATCTTCGTTGCTGCATCGTGCGAGTCCTGCCATGTGGGCGACGGCAAAGGGCATCCGCTCTTCGCCATCACGAGATTCGGCCGCGATCTGCCCGGAGGGTTCGACTCCATGCCGGGCGCCGGTGGGCCGCAGCTCCAAGACCGCGCCGTGCTCGGCTACATCGCCGAGCGCCTGCCGAGTGCCGCGACGGGTGTCACGCGGTTGATCGCTCCAGCGGTGAGCGGTCTCGGCTTCTTGGATGCGGTCGACGACACGACGCTGCAGCGACTTGCCGATCCAACCGATGCGAACGGCGATGGGATCTCCGGGAGGCTGCAACTGCTCGCGCCCAGTGCGATGCATGCGAGTGTGTTCGCGATCGAGCAGGGCGGGGCGGGGGCGACCGGTACACGCGGCACGCTGGTCAGCGGTCGCCACATCGGGCGGTTCGGAAAGAAAGCGCTCGCGGTGAACCTGCTGCAGCAAGTGGCGACGGCGTATCACGAGGACATGGGCATCACGAGCGACCTGCTGCCGCTCGATGTGGTGAACCCCGTGGTCGGTGACGCCGGTGGTGATGGCGTGGCAGAGCCCGAAGTGCCGATGAGCGCCGTGCACGCGGTGACGTTCTACATGAAGACGTTGAAGGTGCCGCCGCGTCGCGATTCGTCGAGCGCCGATGTGCTTGCCGGCGAGGCGCTGTTCGCCGCGAGCGACTGTGCGAAATGTCACGTGCCGTCGATGACCACCGGTGTGTCGTCGATCGCCGCGCTCAGCCTTAGGACCTTTCATCCGTTCACCGACTTGTTGCTGCACGATCTGGGCGCCGAGCTCGATGACGGCTACACGGAGGGATCGGCGACGGCGCGCGAGTGGCGCACTGCTCCTCTCTGGGGCCTCGGGCTCGCCTCTGCGGCACAGGGCGGCGCGATGCATCTGCTGCACGACGGGCGCGCCAAGAGTGTGGAGAGTGCCATCGCGTTCCATGGTGGGGAAGCTGCCGCGTCGCGCGCCTGGTTCAACGCACTGTCGGCTGTGCAGCGTCGGCAGTTGCTCGCCTACCTCCACTCACTCTGAGGCCGCCATGGACCGTCGACGTTTCCTGGTGACCTGCGGCGCCGCGTCAATCGTTGCAGCCTGCGTCCGCATCCCATACGTGACGGGGCGCGTGGATGCCGGGAAACTGCTGGTCGCGCGCAGCGAGTTCGCAGAGACGACCGGGGTGTTGGTGGAGCATATCGGCTTCACCTTCCCGCTCTACGTGCGGCATGTCCAGGGCGACGAGTTCACCGCGGTGCTCACGCGGTGTACACATCGCGGTTGCACCGTGGAGCCGGAGGATGACGGCCTTGTGTGTCCGTGTCACGGTAGCGAGTACGCGTTCGATGGTGCGTTGCGGAAGGGGCCGGCGGAGCAGCCGCTCACGCGGTTCGCGGTGACGGCAGACGCCGAGACTGTGGCGATCGCGCTCGGAGGTCCGGCATGACCACGCGTCTGTTCGGGAGCGCCGGTCGAGCGGCGCTCGCATGCTTGGTCTTTGCAGCGTGGACGCCCGCCCGGTCGCACGCGCAGGCCGCGCCGCCGACCGGCGAAGCCGAGCGCCGCGACACCGTGCGTACCGTGCAGTCTGGCATCTTCGACCGACCGTTCATCGCGACCATGGGTCGAACTGCAGTGGGAGGCTACGTCGAGGCCAACGCGAACCTCTCGCGTGAGGCCGGCATCGGTGACGGGCTGTCGATGGAGCTACGTCGGTTCAACATCTTCCTGTTCTCCACCATCAGTTCGCGCGTCCGGTTCCTTTCTGAGCTCGAGTTCGAGCACGGCACCGAAGAGATCGCACTCGAGACCGCGCTGATCGATGTGCAGGTGAATCCGTCGTTCGTGTTGCGAGGCGGCATCCTGCTACCGCCGCTGGGTGCGTTCAACGTCAACCACGATAGTCCGCGCTGGAACTTCGTCGATCGGCCGTTGGTGTCGACGCGTGTGATCCCGGCCACACTCTCTGAGGTGGGCTTCGGTGTGCACGGGCGACTCGCGCCGCGCGGCTTCGGTCTCACGTACGACTTGTACTTGGTGAACGGACTCGGCGAGGGTGTGCTCTCCAATGCCGAAGGCCGTACCAGTCTTGCCAGCGGAAAATCCGCGGAGCGATTCGCCGAGGACAACAATGGGTCGCCGGCGTTCACCGGACGTGTGGCGGTGCAGCAGGGGACGCTGGGCGAGGTCGGGTTGTCGTGGTACGCTGGTGTGTACAACACGCCGTTCATCGACGGCGAACGTGTGGATGCGACGCGCCGAGTGTCGCTCGGCGCATTGGATGTGACCACGCAGCTCGGGCCGGTGGAGTTGCGCGGCGAAGCCGCTCTGGTGCGAGTGGATGTCCCCGACGACCTGCGTGATCTGTTCGGCGCGCAACAGTGGGGCTATCACGTCGACGCGACGATGCCGGTGTGGCGGCCGCGCGTGCGCGGTTTCCCTGATGCCGTGGTGCATGCGGATGTTCGCTTGGAGCAGATCGACCTGAACGACGGCCGCTTCGCCAGCACTCTCGCTCCAATCGGCGATGAGGTCACGGCGTTGAGCGTAGGGGTGAGTGTGCGTCCGGTGAGCGGGACCGTGCTCAAGCTGAACTATCGTCGATCGCGCACGGTGGACCTGTTGGGCAATGCGGCGGTGGCGGGGGGAGCGTTCCAAGTGGGGTTTGCGACATATTTCTGAGTGTCTGCGGTCTTCCGTCACTCAGAGGTCAGTATGTCGCTGCGCCCGTCCAGTTCTCCCACGATGCTGTTCTCCCGTACTGCGCTCGCCGTGTCGCTGGTGCTGATCGCGTCGACGACGGCGCTGAGTGCACAGGCCGCTACCTGGCCGCAGCACTCACTGGAGCGTCCCAAGCCGCCGGTAGAGGTCGCGCCGCCACAGCGGCTCCCCGTGGCACCACCGCCGGGCGCAATCGTGTTGTTCAACGGCGGCGACTTGTCGTGGTGGAAGTCGGGGGACGGCGACGCGGCCAAGTGGCGCGTGGTCGATGGCGCGTTCGAGGTGGTGCCTGGTACCGGCGACCTCCGTACGCGTGTGGGCTTCGGCGATGTGCGGTTGCACCTCGAGTGGATGTCTCCCGCGCCGCCCAAGGGCGAGGGGCAGGACCGCGGCAACAGCGGCGTGTACCTGCAAGCGACGTACGAGGTACAGGTGCTCGACTCGTATCGCAACGATGTCTACGCCGACGGGCAGGCGGCGGCGATCTACGGCCAGTTCCCGCCGCGGGTGAACGTGACGCGACCGCCGGGCGAGTGGCAGAGTTACGACATCGAGTTCCGTCGCCCGCGGTTCGACTCAACGGGGACGTCGCTGAGCCCGGCGCGGCTCACCGTGTGGCACAACGGAGTGTTGGTGCATGACGACGTGGCGCTGCTGGGGCCGACGTCGCACAAGGTGCGTGATCCGTACAAGGCGCATGCGGATGAGCTGCCGATCATGCTGCAGGATCATGGGCATCCGGTGCGGTTCAGGAATGTCTGGGTGCAGGTGCTACCGCGATAGCACGACCGCCGCCAGCGCGAGCAACGCCGGCAGCGCTTGCACATACAGGATCGTCTTCTTGACCGTGACCGCCCCGTAGACTCCCGCCATGATCACGCAGCCGAGGAAGAACATCAGCACGTCGTCCTTCGCCGCTACCGCCCCCCACACCAGCCCCGCCGCAAGGAACCCGTTGTAGAGCCCCTGATTCGCCGCCAACGTCCGCGACCGCGCCGAGAACTCCGGGTCGAGTCCGAACACCTTGCGGCCCACGCGGTGGTCCCAGAAGAACATCTCGAGGACGAGGAACCAGATGTGAAGGAGCGCCACGAGACCGACGAGGGACAGCGCGATGAGTCGTGTCATGGGTCTAGAACCGCAAGCGCACGAGTCGCCCGAGGTCGCCCGTGACCCACATATCGGTGCTTGCCGGATCCGCCGCGATGCCCGTGGCACCCGAGACGAACTCCGATCGATACAATTGAAGTGTGAACGCGTCGTACATGTCGATCTCGTTGCTGCTCGCTCGGGTCGAAAGGAGGTACCGGCCGTTCGCCGTGAAGGCCATCGCTCGAACGTTGGCAGACGCCGGCGCGGCCACGATACGCGAGAGGTCGGTCGGACTGCGCACGATGAGCGAGTCGCCTGATCGTGCCGTGAACACCCGCGAGTCGTTCGGTGAGATCAAGACGGGTCCGGCTCCACCTTGGAAGAAGACGGATCGTGTGATGCCGAGAGTCGACGTATTGATCTCGTGCAAGGCGCCAACCGCTGCGGCGACGTAGAGCCGCGGCGCAGTCGGGTGAATCGCCATTCCGACGAGGTTCCCTGTCACGGTCACGGGAGCGACCGCATCGTCCGACACTGCGACGCGCGCGACGACGCCGTTGTCCTGCGCGACGTAGACATGCGCGCCATCGGGAGAGGCGACCAACACTTGGGCGTTTCCCGTCAGCGTGACCGTCCTCAACACCGTGAAGGCGGGCAGCGAGACGATGGTCAGGCTTCCGGAGTGTCCCAGGTACGCTCGATCACCCGACGGCGTCACGGCGATCGCCGTGACGAACGTGCCGACGTTGAGCGAATCGGTCACGGTCGAGGTGGCGAGGTTGACGCGGTACAGCATCAGCCCACCCGCCGTGAAGCCGGTGCTCCCGCTTCCGACCGCGATCTGCAACAGGCCCCTCCCCACCGTGAGAGTCGTCACGCTGGGGGCAGCAATCGCACCGCTGCGAACGGCCGCCGTGACCGATCGCGCGAGACTCCCGGAGGCTGCGGTGATCGTCGAGACACCGGGTGCAACCGCCGTGAGCAACCCGGTGGACGAGACTCGCACCTTCGTCGTGTCACTCGACACAAACGTCACCGGTGCCGGCGGTGGCGTCTCGTTCTGCTGTGCATCGCGGAACGAGAGGGTGGCACGGAGCGTGTCACCGACGCTCATCTGCGGAAGGCCGGGCGTGAGTGTCGCTGTGATCGCCGTGCTGGGCTGTGCCGTCGCGAAGAACGAGACTTGCGAGGTCTCGGAAGAGGAACTCGCGACGTAGGCGATCAGCTCCTGAACCCCAGCGCGTGTACCGAGCGTCCATGCGGTCATGCTCGCGACGCCATCCGCGCCGGTCACGCTCGTCACCCGGTTCGAGGACAGAGCGCCTCGAATCTGTGCGAACGTGATTGTCACGCCAGGGACAGGGACACCGGTGCTCCGGGTGACACGCACACTCGGAGCGACCGCCACCGGAGTACCGACAGTCGCCGTCTGCGTATCCGCGCCCGCAGCGATCGCGATCCGGACGTCCGACGTCGGCGTCGGTGCCGTCGACGTCTCGCATGCGGTGAACGTGAGGATCGACGCGAGCACGAATGCGTGAGATAGTCGGGTCCGGCTCATGGCGCTGGCATCCGCACGATGGTGATCTCGGCCAGTTGATGCGCGAAGTTCGCCTGAATCCGCAGTGTGGTCGGTGCGGTCGGGGGTGTGACCATTTCCCACACGCCGTTCCCTCGATGTACGACTCCTCCACCTGATGCGAGGAACCAGACCGGCTCGTAGCCGAGGAACGCTGGCTCCGTCACGACGCGGAGCACCGTGACCGGGTTCGCGGGGGAGATGGTGTCGCGCGACGCGACGATTCGCATCGTGAACTGGAGATCCTCGTCGTTCGGATTCACCCGCGCGAAGGGTTCGTCAACGCACGCGACGACCACCGGTACGAGCATCGTCATGCACCCGATGAGGCGCCGGATGCGGGATGTCGGGATGATATGTGCCATTTGGGTCGGCCTACCAGGTTAGCGAAAGAGAGAGTCCGAGCGTGGACGCCAAGAACTGCGGTCGAACCTCAAGCGATCCCGTGCGCGAGTCGCGACCGTACCCTTGGACCTCGGCCAACCGCTTGGCGTGAAGGCGTTCGGACCAGATCGAGTAGATCAGCTGGCCTCCCCAAGCGACGCCTGCCATGGTCCAGGCGAGCTGGCCACGCTTCCGCAGGGATTCCGCATTATTGTAGAAATCAGCCGCCCCACGTTCCGGCGCGTTGGTCGGGACGTACTGGAAAGCGACGTACTTGGCATACTCCTCTCGAGCGGCGCCCTTGGAGGTCACTCCAAGCCCGACACCACCGGCGACGATGCCAGCGATGATGGCTCCTTGTGCGATGCTAGCCCGACGCACCGGTCGCCCGAAACCCGGCAGTACCGCCGAGCGCAGCGACGTCGTGACCATCGACTGTGCGCTGCAGCGCGCCGCCGGTCGCGCCAAACCGTCGACCAAGGCCCGCGCCGCGGGCGGCGCAGCAGGGTCGAGTGTGAAGCACGGATCGCGTTCGACCAACTTGCCGAGTGCTGCTCGCGCGGCCGCCGTATCTCCGAGGGCGGCGAGAGCCAGACCAGTCTGGACCCGCCCTTGACGTGCATCCGCCGTGGTCAGGTTGGACGCACGCAGACGCGGTGCCGCGAGACGCACCGCCGCGCGTAGATCACCACCCGTGTACGCCTCGTGTGCAGCGTGCAATACCTCATCACCGGGCGCCGGCAGGCGCATCGGTGCCATCGCGGTACCGCGGGCCGCCGCCGCACGCTCGCCATAGAGTGACTCCCAGGCCTCTCGTACCGCAGACCAAGGCAAGCGAACCCGATCCGGATCGACGCCGCCAAGCGCGTACACTTCCAACGAGATGTCGTCGCGCGTGCCATCGGCATTCGGTGCGAACTCGGCCACGTCGATCGCGACGCGGAACCAGCCGGCGCGCGGCGCACCGAAGCCGGCCACCCCGAGCCTGCGCACCAGCAGCCGTTGCGATTCGACAGGGGTGATCTCGGTATCGCCGCGCTTCACGATCACGCGTTGCAGGTCGCGATCAGGGGCGACGGTGGTGTCGAAACTCACCCGCAGGCCGCGCGAAGCGGCGAGTCCCGACTGGGTCTCGTCATCACCACAGTCCGCCTGCAGTCCTTCCGGTGGGAGCACGGAGAGCCACACGACCGTGCTCCCGGACGCACTCGGGGTCCGCCACGGCTCGGGCTGTAGGGTCACGAAAGCGGCGCTGTCCGTCGGTGCGACCGTCAGGTTCCGCCGGCAGCCGGTCACCAGTGCCGCGAGTCGTCGCCCGTCCGCCGCCGCGTCGGCGCGTGCGGGTACACTGATGACGACATCGGTGCGCGCGCCCCGCACGAGAACGGGTCGCTGGTCACTCGGCTGCGTCTGCGCATTCAACGCCAGCGGGAGGAGAAGCGGTAGCATCGCTACCGAGAGTCGTACGCAAGCGTGACCCAGCGACATCCAGTGCTCCGGAAACGGGTGTGATTCCTGCCTCCCGACGGCGACCCAAAATGTCGGAGCAGGTACACGGACGGTCAAGTCGGGCGTAGGTCGAGGTTTCGTGCCATAATCCAGCGTCACTCCAACTGTGCATCCATGTCCATCCCGCCACCGCCCGAGCCCCTCGACGACAAGGAACTCAAACGTCGCGAGAAGGAAGCACGCCGCCTTGAGTCCGAGAACGGTCCACTCGAACCGGCCTTCCGCTACCGCGCCCTGATCAATGCGGTCGAGGCCGGTCAGGATCTCATCGAACTCGCCGACCGCAAAGCCCGGTTCGCGCTGGTCATCATCAGCGTGCTCAACGCGGTCGCTCTGGTCCTCGCCATGCGCGGCGGCGACGCGGTCATCCCGCGTGAGGGAATCTGGGGTCAGGTGCTACTAGTCGAATTGACGGTGTACGTCGCCGTCACCGTCTTCTACATCTTCCAAGCCATCGAAGCACTACGGCCGCGCGGCACGACCTCGCGCGATGTTGCTGCCCCTGGCTCGGACTCCGCTGCGCCACGCAGCAGACTGCCGACGCAACCCACGCCCGGCGAATCCGCGCACGTCCTCTTCCACAGCGATGTCGCGCAGCGCGACCCAGCCACCTACCGTGGACTCTGGGCCGAGCTGCGGATGGACAACCTCAACGTCGAACTGGCCGACCAGCTGCACACCGTCTCACGCATCAACCAGACCAAGTACGCCGCACTCGCCCGCCTCTACGTCGGTGTACAACTCATGACTGGGCTGCTCACGCTTACCCTCGTCACGCTCGGCGTGTATCACATCACGCGCTGACGTGGCGGCAGGTGCAGCATGGGCAGGCCGAGGCGTTCGAGCAGAGCGTTGAGTCTTGCGAGATCCTCCGTTTCCAACTGCTGCAACGTGCGCAGCTGGCGGTCGAGCTGGGTCTTCAACCCATCGTACATGGTGCCGTGCTGTTGCGTGGGCGCGTAGGCACCCACCTGCACCTGCATGTTCAGCGTGATGAACTTGTTGTAGAGCTTGGTCGGCATGTCGAGGGTGCACTGGTCGACATGGCAACCCACCTCGTACAACTCGGCCCGCACCGCCTCTAGCCGCGTGCGCAGTGCTTTGGCCGAGTCCTTCGCTGCAGCGATGTTTGCGGCACCGGTCGAGCTATCGGTCATGCGCTTCACGCGGTCGTCGATCTGGCTCTGCAGGTCCTCCACACGCTTCGCCTCGCTCACTACTTCGTCGATGCGAGCGATGACACGACGCGCGGCGACGTACTGCGCCGCGAGGTCGGCCGTGCTGCTCGTCACGCGCGGGTCGGCGCGCACGGTGAAGGTGCGTCGCAGCGTGTCTGTGCCGACGATCAGCCGCACACCGTATTCACCCGGCGGTACCCAAGCCCCGCGCAGCGTGCCGTAGTCGATCACGGTGTTGGGCAGCTTCTTCGCGGCAGCCGACCGCAGGTTCCACACGAAGCGACTGCTGCCGCGACGCAGCGCGACGAGCGAGTCCGCGGGTTCGTGGGCGAGGCTGTCAGTGCTGCTCGCCGTGTCGGCCGGAGAGAAGCTGCGCAGCACGCTGCCCTGCGCGTCGAGGAACTGCAGCCGCACGGTCGCACGCTGCGACGTACTGAGTGTGTCGCGGAGGAAGTAGTCGACGACAACGCCGCGCGGGGGATTCTCTCCCACCGAGCCGCCGCCCGACCCGCCATCCCACAACACTGCGACACTCGGCTGGAACAAATGCATCGGCTTGGCCGTCACGCTGTCCGCCAGCTGACGCAGCGGTGAGAGATCGTCGATCACCCAGAACGAGCGCCCGTGCGTTGCCGCGATGAGGTCGTTGCCATGCACCTTGAGATCGCGCACGCTCACGCGCGGCAGATTGAGCTGCAGCGGCTGCCAGTTCGCGCCGTCGTCCATCGATACCCAGACACCGTATTCAGTGCCCGCGTACAACAGGCCACGGCGCTGCACGTCCTCGCGCACCACACGCGTGTACGCCGAGCGCGGAATGCCACGCGTGATCTTGGTCCAGGTGCGGCCGTAGTCCGCGCTCTTCCATAGATAGGGCTGGAAGTCATCCTGCTGATACCGATTGGCCGCGACGTACACCACCGCCGCATCGTACGGCGACGGGTCGATATGCGCGGTGCGCGTGAACTTGCCGTAGCCCGGCGGCGTGACGTCCTGCCAGGTCGCGCCGTTGTCGCGCGAGACGTGCACGCGGCCATCGTCTGACCCTGCCCACAACACCCCGGCCTGCTTGGGCGACTCGGCGAACGCATAAATGGTCCCGTACCACTCGGCGCCGGTCATCTCACCGTGGATAGGGCCGCCGGTGCGCAGCAGGGTCGAGGGATCGGCCGTGGTGAGGTCGGGGGAGATGCGTTCCCAACTTGCGCCCTCCGTGCGAGAACGCCACACGTGCTGCGACGTCACGTAGAGGGTGCGCGGGTCGTGCTTGGAGACGAGCACCGGGAAGGTCCACTGGAAACGCTCCGGCACCTGGTTGGCGGCGTAGCCATCCCAGTTGATCTCGGTGACCGAGATGTCGCGCTCCTGGCGGTTCTTGCGGTCGTAGCGTGAGAGCTGGCCGAGGTAGCAGCCGCCGTATGTGATGTTCGGATCGCGCGGGTCGGGAGCGATGGTGGCGTTCTCGCAGCCCGCGACGGAGAAGTAGTCGAGCTCGCTCATGCCACCATCATCGCTGCGCGACGCGATGGAGATCGCGGAGTTGTCCTGCTGCGCGCCGTAGACGCGGTACGGGAACTGGTCGTCGGTCGTGACGTGATAGAACTGCGCGGTAGGCTGGTTGTGCTGCGTGCTCCACGTGCTGCCACCATCGAAGGTCACCGTCGCCCCACCGTCATCGCCGAGGATCATGCGGCGCGTGTTGGCGGGATCGATCCAGAGGATGTGCGTGTCGCCGTGCCGGACGTTGATCTCCTTGAACGTCTTGCCGCCGTCGATGGACTTGAGGATGGTCAAGTTCATGACGTAGACGGTGTTCTCGTCCCTGGGATCGGCGGTGACGGCGGAGTAGTACCAGTTGCGCACCCACATGCGCGCATCGTCGTTCATGCGCTCCCACGTGGCGCCGGCGTCGTCGGAGCGGAAGAAGCCACCGGTGGAGTCGGGTGCTTCGATGCTCGCGTAGAGCCGCTGCGGATTCGCGCGCGACACGTCGATGCCGATCTTGCCCAGCGGCGTGCGCGGGATGCCGGCCGCCTTGGTGATCTCCTTCCACGTGTCGCCGCCGTCCGTGGACTTCCAGATGCCGCTGCGACCGCCGCCGGCGATCATCGAGAACGGCGTGCGCTGGAACTTGTAGAACGTCGCGTAGAGGATGCGCGGGTTGCTGGGGTCGATCGCGAGATCGTTCGCCCCCGTGGAGTCGTCGATGAACAGCACCTTCTTCCACGACTTGCCGCCGTCGAGCGTGCGGAACACGCCGCGCTCGCTGTTGGGTCCGAACGCATGGCCGATCGCGGACACGTACACGCGCTCGGGGTCGCGCGGATCGACGACGATGTCGGTGATCTGATGCGTCTCGGTGAGGCCGAGGTGCTGCCAGGTCTGGCCGGCGTCGGTGGAGCGGTACATGCCCGTGCCGAACGTGAGATCCTCGCGCAGCTGCGACTCACCGGAACCCACATAGATGACGTTCGCATCGCTGGGTGCGACGGTGATGGCGCCCACGGAGGAGATGTCCGACTTGCCGTCGGTGAGGTTCTCCCAGGTCTGGCCGCCGTTCTTCGTACGCCAGACGCCCCCGTTCACGCTCCCCATATAGAAGAGGAAGGGGTCGTGGAGGTCGCCCACCACCGCGTCCACGCGTCCGCCGCGGAACGGTCCCAGTTGGCGCCAGCGCAGCGACTTGAGGGCACGGTCGGTGGCGGTGGGCGAGGTGAACAGCGTGGGGTCGTACTCGGGGTTCGCCGCCGCCGCCGATGGGGAGGGCTTTTGAGTCGCGGCGCCGCGACCTCGCGTTGCTTGAGCGTCGGCTGGAACGGACTGGAGGCTCAGCATGAGCGATAGGCACATCGTGATAGTGCCGAGCGTGACGATGCGGCGCGCGAAGAGTCGGTTAGTAGGCATGGTACCCAGAAGTTGGCACCAGATCGGCCGCGGGACCACTGCATCCCTCGGACGTCCCCCATTACCTGACCGCGACCAATGTCCGACCAAAACGCCAGCAACGCCGCAAGCAGCACCGCCGGCCTCGACTTCGATCGCGCGATCCCCTCTCCGGCGGCGCGTGACACCGCGCCAGCGGACGGCGTCACGAACAACGACTCAATCGGCCCGGTCGCCCCGGCCGCGCAGGCTCGTGTGTCGTGTTCCGCCTGTTCGCGCGCGATGACCGCCACGTACCACACCGTGAACGGCGCGCCGGTCTGCGGAGCGTGCCGCCTCAAGGCTCAGAGCGCTGGTGGCTCGGTCTCGGACTCTGCCACGCTTGCCAAGGCGGCCCTCTACGGCGCCGGTGCGGCGATCGCCGGCGCGGTGATCTATTGGGCGGTCATGGAGTACATGAATCTCGAGATCGGATTCGTTGCGATCCTCACCGGTTGGATGGTCGGTCGCGCGATGAGCGCCGCGACAGCCGGACGAGGCGGGCGGCTGCTGCAGGTGGGCGGCGCGGCGCTCGTCTACGTCTCCGTGGCGATGGCGTACTTTGCCTTCGCGGTGCGTGCGGCGATCGGCGCGTCCGGTGCGGACGCCGTGGCTGGCGCCGCGGAGTCCGGGATCAGCGTGGTTGGTCTGCTGATAATGGCCGTCGTGGGACTGGCAACGCCGATCCTGGTGGTGCTCGAGTCCATGCCGGGTGGGTTGATTAGCGCCCTCATCATCGGCTTCGGCATGATGCAGGCGTGGAAGATGCTCGAGCCTACGCCGATTCAGGTCGAGGGTCCGTTCAAGGTGAGCGGGGCGCCCGTCTGACGTGACCGCACCAGAGCACTCGGGGTCTGCCCCGAGCGTACGGACCTGCATCAGTTGCGGTACCGAACTCCCACAGCGCGCGCTGGTGTGTCCGGCGTGTCACACACTCGTGCATGCTGACCGCCTGCGCGGCCTCGCGGCGCGCGCAGAGGCGCATCTGGCCGCCGGACGACTGCGCGAAGCGCGCGCCGGGTTCGATGAAACGCTCGCGTTGCTCCCCAGGGGGTCGCAGCAACATGACGTGATCAGCGCGAAGCTCACCGAGCTCGCCAAGCGCATCACCGACGAAGCGGCAGACGAGCCCGTGCTCAAAATGCCGAGCGAGGGGCCGTGGTGGAAACGTTGGGGCGCCGGCGCCGCAGCACTCGGCATTCTCTTGCTGAGCAAGGGCAAGTTCCTGCTGCTCGGGCTCACCAAGCTCAAGACGTTCGGCTCGATGTTCGCGTTCTTCGGCGCGTACTGGGCGCTCTACGGATGGCCGCTGGCGCTCGGGCTCGTGATGTCGATCTACATACACGAGATGGGACACGTGTACGCGATCACCAAGAAAGGCGGCAAGCCGAGTGCGCCGATGTTCATTCCGGGGATCGGGGCGTTCGTATCGTACTCGAAGGGGATCACCGATCCGCGCGAGGATGCCTACATAGGCCTCGCAGGACCGATCTGGGGTGCGGCCGCCGGCTTGGCGGCGTTCGCTATCGCGAGCTATACGGGGCTCGCGATCTGGTTCGTGATCGCGCAGCTCACCGGTTGGCTCAATCTGTTCAACCTGATGCCGTTCTTCGGACTGGACGGTGACCACGCGTTTCGCGCGCTGAACCGCTTGCAGCGATGGGGCGTGGTGGCCGCGATCGGACTCGCGTTCTACTTCTCGACGTTCAAGCTCCTGCTGCTCGTAGGCGCGATCGCGGTGTGGAAGGCCTCGCAGCGCGAGCAAGGCCCGGGAGATGCGAACACGCTCGCCAACTTCATCGGCCTCGTGGGCGTGTTGTCGTGGATGTCGATGCTCAAGCCGAACTGACTACCGCGGCATCACCGGCAGGATCAATCGCGAGGGTGTCGCGGCATCGTGCCGCAGCGTGATGCTGGCCGGTGCGAGCGCGGCGCTGCTGCGCTCTGAGGCGCCGGTCTGCGGATTAAGCGAGAAATGCGGCTGGAACGCACCCATGATATGCACGCGCAATGAGTGCCCGCGCTTGAAGCGGTTCGCGGTGAGCAGGTCTCTCAGGGTGAGTCGCACCAGACGGCCCGGCTCGAGGAGCTGCCGTCCCTTCAGCGGCTCCCGGAACGACGCGCGCTGCACTTCGAGCCCCGGTGACATGAGGTTGTACGCAGTGCCATCGGGCGCGACATCGAGCACACGAACATATACGTCCACGTCGCGCGCATCGGTCTCGATGTTCAACTCGGCGACCATCGCCCCGATCACGTCGACATCGCCGGCGAACGGTGCGGTCTCGAATGTGAGCAGGTCGGTGCGGGAGGCGAGCGCGCGGAAGTCGTGCCCGCCGTACCGGGCATCGTAGGGATCACGGACAGGATCCCGCGGGTCGGAGACGAAGCTGCTACTGCCGCGCGACGGCGCGCGCGCGAGTGCACCACCCGCAGCGAAGTACAGCGTGTCGGCGCGGAGTCCGGTGAGCGGCCAGCGATCGGCGTAGCGCCATTGGTTCGCACCCATGACGAAGATGCGAACCGGGGCGGCGTACGCGGCGTCGTTCTGGATGCCTCGCACGTGATGATCGAGGAAGTCGAGCACCACGTCGTCGTAGTCGATGGTCGAGACACGACCGAATCGTCGTTCACCGCTGCGAGTGAGCGCGGTGGCATCGACGCCGTGCACCCACGGCCCGATGAGCAGCGAAGTGCGCGCGTGCGCGACGCCGCGGGCCTTCACGAGGCCACTGAAGTTCGTCGTCGCGCCGTGCGGGCCGTACGCCTCGTCGTGCCAGCCCGAGAGATTCAACACCGCGGCGTCGATGCGCGGGTACTTGGTCGTGAGGTCGGCCCACGCCCACCACGGATCGGTCGGATCGCGGCGCATCCACTCGTAGAACCAGGGTGCGATCTCCTGGAAGTCGGGAAGGTCGAGGAGCGGACGTTGCGCGAGGACGCGCGCCTCGTCGCGCTCCCACGCGACGCGTGCCGCCGTTTCGGTAGTCGGGCCGGGAACGCCGAGTCGGCGGCGGAGGTCCGGTGCGATGTTGATCGCCGTCCACGACGCCCAACTCAGGTCCCACGCGCCGCCGGAATAGAAGAACTGCGCGGGCGTCGCGAAGCTCATCGCCGGGACGATCGCCCGGAGGTGTGGTGGGCGCTCAGCGGCGGCGAGCCACTGCACCGCGCCTGGATACGACAGCCCGAACATGCCCACCGCGCCATTCGACCACGACTGAGCAGCGGCCCACTCGATGGTGTCGAAGCCATCGGGACCCTCTTGGCGATACGCTTCGAAGGTTCCGGCCGACTTGTAACGTCCGCGCACATCCTGAACGACCACCGCATAGCCACGTGCGACGGCTTGCTGCACGGTGGTGTACTCGCGTACGACTTCGTGTTTTCCGTACGGCGTGCGGTACACCAAGGTGGGGAAGGGACCACCACGGGCCGGTCGATAGACATCGGCGCGCAGCACGACCGCGTCGCGCATGGGCACGGCGACGTCGACCTCGTGTCGCCAGCCCACGGTGTCGGGGGCGGCGGCCTGCAGAAGGGCGGCAACGAGGAGCGACTGGATCACTGGATCGTCGAGCGGTGGTGGGTGTGCCGGACGAGGGAAAAGGTACCTCTCTGAAACTCGGGACGCGTGTTGCGCCGTACGCAGGGCAACCCCAGCCCACACGCGAATGGACTCGCTCCGCGACCTCAGACTCGGCCTGCGCACACTCCGGAAGAGCCCTGGTCTGACCGTCATCGCGACGATCGCCCTGACGTTCGGCATCGGGCTGACCACGATGATCTTCAGCATCATCTACGGTGCAATGATCAAGGGACTGCCGTACGAGGACGGTGACCGCATCGTGGTCATCGAACGGACCAATGCGGAACGTGGGATCGAAGAGGATGGGCTCCCGATCGCCGACTATGCGGACTTCGCCGCACAGCAACAGAGTCACTCGCAGGTCGGCGGCTTCACGTCCGGCACCATGAACGTGAGCGGCACGGAGCGCGCCGAACGCTACTCGGGTACGTGGGTGACGTCACAGGTGCTGACGATGACGGGCGTACGTCCGGTGCTCGGTCGCGACTTCCTGCCGGGCGAAGACAGCCCGAGCGGCGCACGGGTGGCGATCCTCGGCTACGACATGTGGCAGACGCGATTCGGTGGTGATGCGGGGGTGCTCGGCACGTCGATCCGTGTGAACGGCACGCCCTACGAGGTCGTCGGAGTGATGCCGTCGGGCTTCCGCTGGCCTCAGAACGGCCAACTCTGGCTGCCGATGCAGAACGATCCGCTCGCGGGCAAGCGCGACGAGGGGCAGCAGTTGCAGGTCGTCGCCAAGCTCAAGCCCGGTGTGACGCACGCGCAGGCCGCGGCCGAGGCGACGACGATCTTGCAACGGCTGGGCGAGCAGTATCCCGAGACGAACAAGGGCTTCGTGGGCACGGCGACCGACTTCGTGGAGGATGCGATCGGCCCTGAGCCACGACAACTGCTGTTTGCGATGCTTGGCGCGGTGTTCTTCGTGCTGCTGATCGCGTGTGCGAACGTGGCGAACCTGTTGCTCGATCGCGCCGTGCATCGCACAAAGGAGGTCGGCGTGCGGTCGGCTCTTGGCGCGTCGCGCGGCGCGATCGTCCGGATATTCCTCTCCGAGGCGTTGGTTCTTGCGATCGCCGGTACCGTACTTGGCATCGCGCTGGCGTATGCAGGCACCACGGCGTTCACGCGGTCGATTGCCGACACCGATCCGCCGTTCTTCATCCAGATCGGCCTCTACCCGCCCGTGTTGCTGTTCGCGGTGACGATGGCGGTGGTCGCAACGTTGTTCTCTGGTCTCATCCCCGCGATCCAGTCATCGCGTCCGGACATCGCCGAGGTGCTCAAAGACGAATCGCGTGGCGCGTCGAGTCTCAAGATCGGCCGGATCTCCAAGGCACTGATCGTGTTCGAGGTGGCGCTGTCCTGTGGCTTGTTGGTGGCTGCCGGGCTCACCATCAAGAGTGTCACGAAGGCACGCAACCTCGATACCGGCTTCGCGATGGCGAGCGTATACACCACGCGCGTCGGATTCCCCTCGGCGTACACCGACACGGTGAAGCAACGCCTGTTCTTCGCCCAGCTTGCCGAGCGCGTGGCGGCACTGCCCGGCGTACAGGGCGCCGCGATCGCATCCGGGCTGCCCGGGGCGGAGCAGGGACTGTGGGGCAGCCGGTTCTCGATGGAGGGCGTGGCGTATGCGAAGGAACAGGAGCGTCCGCGTACACGCTGGGCGGCGGTTACTCCCGGTCTATTCCAGACACTCGAGATCCCGCTACGTCGAGGTCGCTTGTTCGACGAGACCGACCGTCGGGGCGGGCTCGATGTCGCGGTGGTCACGGAACGATTCGCCGAGGAACACATGAAGGGCGAGGACCCGATCGGTCGTCGGATCCGCATCGGGCTCGACGATGAGAACGCACCCTGGGTGACGATCGTGGGCGTGATCCCCAACTTGTTCGGTGGCGATCCGGAGGACCCGTATCCATCGGTGGTGCTGCGCCCCTTCGAACAACAGCATGCGAGCTTCGCGTACATCGCCGTGCGCAGCGCGGTCGACCCGATGGCGTTCGCCGACCCCGTCCGTGAAGTGGTCGCGTCGCTCGATCCTGATATCCCGACGTATTGGCCGATGACGCTGGACGTGGCGGTGTCGCGCGGACTGTGGTTCGTGCGGGTGTTCGGAACGATGTTCATGGGATTCGGACTCGTCGCGCTGTTCCTCGCGAGCATCGGACTCTACGCCGTGATGTCGTTCTCGGTTGGTCGGCGCACGCGCGAAGTGGGGATCCGCATGGCGCTCGGCGCCACGGCGCACGACGTGTTGCGCCTCATGATGTCGCAGGGCTTCGCGCAACTGGGCATCGGTCTGGCGATCGGGCTGGTCTTGGCCGGGTTGATCTCGCGTGTGTTGACGCTGATCCTGTTCGACGTGAAGCCGCTCGACCCGGTGGTGTTCGGGGCGGTCGCGGTCACGTTGATGCTCTCGGGCACCGTCGCCTGCTTGGTGCCGGCGCGTCGTGCGACGCGGATCGATCCGTCCGAGGCGATGCGCGCCGAGTAGCTGGTGTAACACACCGTCGCGGTGGCGGGTCTAGCGGTAGCCTGCCGCCTGCAACTCGAACAGCCGCGCGTACGTGCCCCGCGCCGCGAGCAG
>JBJXGK010000127.1:0-20191 GCA_046153705.1 Gemmatimonadaceae bacterium | reverse complement strand
GCGTCCGCTCCGGCGCAGGCCCCCGTGCCGACGCGCACGCTGAGTAAGCCGACGTTCGAGTACAGCGAGCCGTTCTCGTCGATCACCGGATTCCGCGAACTGAGGGACGGACGCGTGATCCTTTCCGACTCGAGGGACAAGGTGCTGCAGGTGATCGACCTTGCGACCGGAAAGAGCGAGAAGATCGGACGTGAAGGGGCGGGACCCGCAGAATGGTCCATGCCGTCGCGTCTCTCGGCCTATCAAGGCGACTCCACTTTGATGACCGATTTCTCCAACGGGCGCTATTTCATCATCACGCCCGACGGGAAGCCCGGCACCACCATACGTCAGTCGGATCAGGGGCGTCTCGCGCGGGCGTCGCTCGTCGGCTCGAACGTGTTCGGTCAATTGGTCATGAGCGAAGCGGTCTGGGACGCGAAGGGCGAGTCGTTCTCTGGCCTCACACACGTTCTGCGGTGGGATCGTCGGTCAGGGCGTACGGATAGCCTCACGACCTTGCGGGGACCGGTGGGCGAGAGGAACGGTGCGACGATGACTGGCAACGGGATGATCCGCACGTTCACGAATCTGCCGCTCGCGGCGAGTGATATTGCCGTTGCTGCGCCGGACGGTCGAGTCGCCGTCGTCCGCGCATCTCCCTACCAAGTGGAGTGGTACCATCAGGACGGAATCGTGGTGCACGGCAGGCCAGCGATTCCGTCGGCGATACGCGTGACTGAAGCGGAGAAGAAGGCATTCCTGGCTTCGCAGCTCCGACCGGGCTCGTTTCAAATGCGTGCGGCCGGCGGTGCGTTGCCGTCGGCAGGCGGTGCTGCGGCTGGCGCAAGAACACCGAGCTTTTCGGCCGCCGAAGCCGAGGCGATGACGAATCCGGAGATGACCTGGCCAGCACTGAAGCCGCCGTTCCCCGCCAGTGGTGCGATGGTCGACACGGACGGACGACTGTGGGTACCACGCACCCGCGCCTACAACGACTCGATCCCGACGTACGACGTGTTCGATTCGGCGGGGCGGGTGGTGGAGCGCATCGTGCTGCCGAAGGGCGCCCGACTGGTGGGCTTCGGCAGAGGTGTGGTATACCTATCGCGGATCGACGAGGACGAGCTGCTGTACTTGCAGAAGTACCGCTACTGAGCGCGCGCTTCGGTACAGCGAGCGCGTAGGTTCCTGTGCCTCAGCGCGCGAACCAGCGCGCCGCGAGTGCTCCGCCCATGAAGCCGCCGAGGTGCGCCTGCCAGCTGATCCCCTGCACACCGGGCAGCACACCGAAAACGAGTCCGCCCCAGAGCGCGATGACGACGACGCTCAGCGCGACACTGGCAAGGCTGCGCGCGTACCAGCCCGCGAAGATCAGGAAGCCGAGGAACCCGAAGATCACGCCGCTCGCTCCGATGTGCACGGAGTTGGGTGCACCGAGCAGCCAGGCGAGCATACCACCACCGACCGTCGCAGACAGGGCGACCAGCGCGTAGTGCCGCGGGTCGCGCAGCATGACGAGCCAGCCGAGCGCGAGGAGCGACGCGGTATTGGCAGTGAGGTGCGCGAGATCGCGATGGAGGAACGGCGCGAGGACGATGCCGCGCAGTCCGTCGATGCTCCGTGGCACGACGCCGTATTGCAACAGCGAGCCACCGAGGATGCTGTCGACGCCGAAGGCCGCCCACAGCGCCGCCACGCTCGTCCCGAGCACGGTGGCGTGCACGCGGAGCGCTTTGACGACGGTGACGGGGCGTGGAGTGGTGAGCATGTGAAGCGCCGAAACGGGGAAGCGGAGGTGCGACACGAGGTAGACCGCGGCGGGTTATCTTGCAGCGCACTCCTCCACCGGAGCACTTCGTGCACAAGGACGACCTGCGCGCCGTGATGGTAAGAGACCTACGCGCTCTGGCGCGCGAGGTTTCCCTATATCCCTCTGATGATGCGCTCTGGCAGACCATGCCGGGGATCGCGAACTCAGGCGGGACGCTGGCGCTGCATCTCGCAGGCAACGTGCAGCATTTCATCGGGGCGGTACTCGGCGGGAGCGGATACGTGCGCGACCGCGAAGCGGAGTTTGCGAGCCGCAGTCTCTCGCGCGCGACGGTCGTGGCGGAGGTGGAGCGCGCCATCATGGCGCTCGAGAAGGCGCTGGACGCGATGCCTCACGCACGGATGGCGGAGCCGTTCCCCATCGAGATGGGTGGTCGTCGCTTGGTGACGTCTCGCATGCTGACGCATCTCGCCGTGCATCTCACGTACCATCTCGGGCAGATCGATTACCATCGTCGGATGGTCGCGCCGGAGTCGGGTGTGGCCGGCGCGGTGGTGGTCACCGAACTCTAGGCGCGAAACCGGGGAACGGGGTCGCCGCGTACGGGGCACTGACCCCGAACCATCCACGGAGCCTGAGATGACGATCCCGTTGACGCAGTCCACCACGAATCCGCAGGCGATCGCGACCGACCACGGCCACGACCGGGACCTCCAGCATCCGGCGCTCGCGGCGATGGTCGATGAGGAGCGCGAGCGCATGGCACGCCTGACCGCGCGTGGGATCGGCATGCCGATCGCGGGAATCTTCTATTGGCTCGTGGTCGCGTGGCTGGTGCGCGCGTATCCCCTGAACACAGCCGGCACACTGAGTTTCATCGCGACCGGTGCGGTGTTCCCTCTCGGTGTGCTCGTGAACCGATGGTTCGGCGGGAACCTGTTCGCCAAGGCGTCGCGGTTCGATTCACTCGGCATGCTCTTCAATGCGATGCAGTTCGCGGCTTGGCCGGTTATCGCGCTTGTGTACTTCACGGCGACCCCGTGGACCTGGTTCACGATGGGCGTGTTGTTCGGTGCGCATTTCCTCGGGTATGCGTGGCTGTATCGGAGCCGTGGATACGGGGTGCTTGGCGGCGGTATGGTGGGTGTGCTGGCCCTCCTCGCGCTGGTGACGCGTTCACCGCTGCCGACGACCGTGCCGTTGATCGCAGCAGCGGTGTACGCGGTGGCGGTAGCGATGGTGTGGGGCGAGTTGAGGCGTTCGCGCTGAGCTGATTGCGGGCCAAGCACTCGTTCGGCGCTCAGCCGAGCATTTGATGGTGCCCCGCGCTCCGGCGCCGTAGTTTGGGTGATGCGAATCAACCTCGACGCCGCCTTCGCGCGGATCCATGACCACTGGTCCCCGGTGGTGATCGCCGAGTTGAACGGCCAGCAAGTGAAAGCCGTGAAGTTCCAAGGCGAGTTCCACTGGCATCAGCATACCGACGAGGACGAGATGTTCCTCGTGCATCGTGGCGCGTTCACGATGGAGTTCCGCGATCGTCGCGTGGCGCTCTCGGCCGGTGAGTTCCTCGTCGTACCGCGCGGGACCGAGCATCGGCCGGTGGCCGAGCGTGAAGTGGAGGTCATCCTCTTCGAGCCGGCGGCGACCGTCCGCGTGGGCGACTGACATGCGCGCGTACCACGGACTCGCACTGGTCCCGCTCATCGCATTGCTCGGTGCGCCGTTCTTCGCGAACCGCGTGGAGCCGCGCATCCTCGGGTTGCCGTTCCTCTTGGCGTGGTGCGTGGGTGCGGTGCTGCTCGCGTCGGGAACGATGGCGTTGTTGCACTGGCTCGATCGCCGCGGGCGATGAACATCGCGCTCCTGCTCATCCTCGCCTCGTTCGCGCTCGCCATCGGACTCGGGTTCTACGCGCGACGCGGTCGCACGATGAAGCTCGAGGAGTGGTCCGTCGGAGGGCGCGGGTTCGGCACGTTGTTCGTCTTCCTCCTCATGGCGGGGGAGATCTACACCACGTTCACCTTGCTCGGCGGCAGCGGGTGGGCGTACGGGAAGGGCGCACCGGCGTTCTACATCATCTGCTATGGCGCCGTGTCCTACGTGCTCGCGTACTGGGTGCTGCCACCCATTTGGCGCTACGCGACCGAGCACCGGTTGTTCTCCCAAGCCGACTTCTGGGCACGCAAGTACGACAGTCGTTCGCTCGGCGGTCTCGTCGCCGTTGTGGGCGTGGTCGCTCTCATCCCGTACTTGGTGCTGCAGCTCAAGGGGCTCGGGCTCATCGTCAGCGAAGCGTCCGCCGGCGTGATCTCTCCGACGCTCGCGATCTGGCTCGGTACCGCAGCGCTCGTGGCGTACGTGAGTGCGAGCGGCATCCATGGCAGTGCGCTCACGGCACTGGCGAAGGATGTGTTGATCCTCGTGGTGGTGGTCGTGCTCGGGTTGTACCTCCCGTGGAAACTGTTCGGCGGTGTGGGCGAGATGTTCGCGCGCATCGAGGCTGAACGGCCGGGGTTCCTGACGCTACCGGATCGGGGATTCAGCCCGAGTTGGTTTGCGAGCACCGTATTGCTCTCCGCGCTCGGCTTGTACCTCTGGCCGCAGAACTTCGCGTCGGTGTTCACGGCGAAGGGAGAGGACGCGCTCCGTCGCAACTCGAGTCTGATGCCGCTCTATCAGCTCGTGCTGCTCTTCGTGTTCTTCACCGGGTTCGCCGCACTGCTCTCCGTCCCGGGTCTCGAAGGCAGCGACGTCGACCTCGCGCTGCTGCGCTTGGTGCGCGCGCAGTTGCCGGACTGGGCGGTGGGCACGGTGGGGGCCGCCGGGGTCCTCACCGCCCTGGTACCTGGTTCGATGATCCTGATGGCGGCGGCGACGACGATGGCCAACACCGGCTATCGCGCGCTGGTGCCTGATGCGGATGACGTGCGTGTCGCCCGTGCGGCGAAGTGGGCAGTGCCGGTGGTCGCCGCGGTGGCACTCTGGTTCACGCTGCGCGGAGGCAGTACCATCGTCGCGCTGTTGCTGATGGGCTATGCGTTCGTGACGCAGCTCTTCCCGTCGTTGGTCTGTGCGATCGTGCCGGGCTGGCGCATCTCCGCCACGGCGGCGGGTGCGGGCATCATCGCCGGCGTCTCGGTCGTCGCGGTGCAGACCGTCAGCGGGATCACGCTGACGCAACTCGCCCCGTCCTGGCCGGGCGTGTTGTTGGACATGAACGTCGGTGTGGTGGCGCTCGGGGCGAACATCGCGGTGACGGGCACGGTGGCGCTGCTCACGCGCCCGTCCCGCGACTGACTGCGCTACTGCTTGTCGCGCGAGATCGACCAGACGTATGCGGCGACGGCCTTGACCTGCTCATCATTGAGTGCCATCGGGCCACCGCGGCCGTTCATCGGGAAGCGACGGGATGCGTCCTTGATGGAGGCACGCGGCACACCGTTGGTGATGGTGCCGATGATCTCGTCGTATGTGCCCTTGGAATGCAGCCACGGGCCGGTCACGAGCGCCGGACCGTTGTTGGCACCGACGCCCTTCTGGCCGTGGCAGCGCTGACAGCTGCCGGTGTTGAAGAGCGAGTCACCTAACCCGATCATCGTCGGCGAGACACCGGCCGGCATCACCGGACCCTTGGGCTGCGGCGCGGCGGCGGCCTCAGTGCCCGACGACTTGGCGCAGGCGGAGAAGACGAGTGTACCGAGGAGCTGAGCAACGAGGAGCGAGCGGCGCATCGGTGGAGCCTCTGCGGGTTGGGGTCTGGTGTCATACGCGCGTCCGCGAGCGGACGTTGCGTGTCCCAATCTGCGACCCTCGATGCGCCGCGGCCAGCCGCGCGTCCCGGCGCAAGCACGACGCAGTGGTCCTGATCAGGGGAGCGGAATCCGAGGGAACGTCCCTGACAGCGACGAACCACCCACATCTATGTACATCGTGCCCTCGGTGACGGAGAGCGTCCAAGTATTCCGGCGATCGAGACGTTCCGCGAGCGCGGCGAGCAGGTCCCGATCGACCGCGAACACGCCGATCTGGTCGGCTCGATGGATGCGCGCGCCCTCGTAGGTGCGAAGGAGCAGACGAGGGTCCTTGTGCGTGTAGACAGCGACGCGCGGACTGGCCTTGCTGGCGAGGTGCAGACGCGCAGCGTCCGGCGCGCCGATCTCGATCCAGCTCTTCCACGCGCCGGTGAGGTCCTTGACGACGATCGCGGGATCGTCGGGGTCGGAAATGCCGCCTTTTGAGAAACCGATCCCCTCGGTGTACTCCAGGCAGTACGCCAATACGCGCGTGAGGAGGTACTCCTCGCTCTCCGAAGGGTGGCAGGCCGCCTTGATGGCCAACTGCTCGTAAACGCCTCGGTCCACGTCGCTTAGCGCGATGTCGAAGCTGTACAGCGTCGCGGTCAGGGCCATGGCGGGAAGTCTAATCCGGTCGGGCTCGGAGACCACCCGGGCCGTGCGGCGACCCACTGGGGACTCGATTGGGTTAGATTTCGTGACACTTAATCGGGCGGACGATGATCAAGGGCTTTGAGTTCGTGGACAGCGGGCGCAGCTACAGCTGCACCGTGGAAGTGCGCAAGGGCGCCGAGGATGACGCGTGGTGGTGGTTCGCGGTGAGCGGCGATGGCCAGCGCTACGCGCCGTTCCGCGCCGCGAAGGACGACACGCGAGGGACGGTGCAGGACCGGATCGTCCAGTTCTACACGAACCGCCTCTTCCAGCTCACGCAGCCCACACAGCGCGGCTCGCACTGGGGCAAGCGCAATGTGCCAGCGAAGGCGCCGGCGCCCGAGGCGCAGGCGTAGTCGGCGAGAGTTCACCTGCGGTATGACGACGGCGCGACCCCTCCGGGTCGCGCCGTCGCGCGTTCACGGCTCGGCGATCAGCTCCGTCGCGGCGCGAGCGCCCGCTGCATCGCGGCCACGGACTCGGGGGGCATCCCGCTCTTCTGCGCCAACGACAAGGTTCGCGCGGCCATCACGCGGTAGATGAGTCCGTGCGCTGGGAGCGTCGCGTCGAGTGCTTCGAGATGCCGGGCGACCGTCCCGACGTCGCCGCGGCGGATGGGGCCGGATAGGGCCTCGACGGTGCCTTCCGCGCCGACCCGTTCAGCAGCGGTCGCGGTGAGACGAGCGATGCCGTTGCGCGCGAGTACCGGCGGCATGCCGGCGTCCACGGCGGCCTGGATCGCGACGTCCATGAGTGCGACGGCGAAGCTCGAGGCGAACGAAGCGGCGGCATGGTACTTGGGCCGATCCGCGTCGCTCACGGCGAAGGGCTGCATGCCGATCGCCGTCGCGAGTGCGTACGCGGCGCCGGCTGCCGCACCGCTCCCGCCTACGGCAGCGGGCACACCCTGCAACGCGTTGCTCGGCGACGACAACGTGAGCGTCTGGAGCGGATGCATCCATCCGGTGCTCACGCTGAGGGTACCGAGCGGCTCAAGGGCATCCAGTGAAGCGCCGCCGCTCAAGTGGAGCGCCACTGCGGGGAGTGGCGAGCGCAGTTCGGTGGCGAGTACCGACGCCAGCCGCGGCAATACATCGTCGGGCACGGCGAGGATCCAGAGCGCCGCCGTGTCCTGTGCGCTGCCGTGATCGAGGCCGCGGGCGCGGATCCGTGCCTCGCCGGCGGGCGAACGCGCGACGATGCGCGCCTGTCCGCCCGCGAGGCCGATCGCGCTGGCGAGCGTGAGGCCGGCGCGACCGGCACCGAAGATGAGCGTGAGAGGGATCGGAGCCACGGGCCGAATCTATCCGGTCGGGGCCGCGGTCGCACGCTCGCTCGCACGCGCGGTGCGTGGGGCGCGGTAGATGGTCACGCTGGTGTCTTCGAAGGTCCGTGTGAGCGCTCCGCGTGGCAGTTCATGCGTGCGCGCGTGTTCGACCGCGAGCACCGGCGCGAAGTGCCGTGCCATCCAGGAATCGATCACCCGATCGAGCATGCGCGATTCGTATGGCGGGTCCGCGAACACCAGATCGTAGGCATCTGGATTGAGTTGACCGGCGAACGGTAGCGCGTCCTTCTTGAACACCCGCGTGCGGTCCTTGAGCTTGAGCCGGACGATGTTGGACTTGAGCGCCGCGAGGCTGGTCGGTCTGGTCTCGACGAAATCGCAACGGCGTGCGCCGCGGGAGATGGCCTCGAGGCCGAGCGCGCCCGTGCCGGCGAAGAGATCGAGTACCGACGCGCCGGGAAGGTCATCGGCGAGGAGGTCGAGCAGTGCGCCGCGCACGTGTTCGGCGGTGGGTCGCACGCGGAAGTCGGCGGGCGAGGTGAGATCGCGGCCTTTGAACTTGCCGGCGATGATCCTCATGGTCGCTCGGACGGGGTGGGGCGGGGGCGCGGGCTCACGGGTGAAAGGTAGTCGTCCCGCCGTGCGAGAGCGCCGCGAAGCGGACCGACCTTTCGGCGCTCGGTTCCGACGCCTAACGTAGGGCACCGCATCTTCTCTCGGTCTGCGCAGGTCGCGCGGTCCTTGGCCATCACCGTCAACCGTCGACGCCGATGCTCCGTGTCACTCGCTATCTCACTGCTGTGCTCGTGGTGGGTCTCTCGCTCGCTGCCCACGATGGGCAGGCGCAAAGCCCTGCGGCGTCGGCGGTCACACTGCCCCTCAAGTCCGCGCGCACCCACGCGTTCACGGCGCGCCAGGGCACCTGGCTCTCCCTCGATGTCTCACCCGACGGACAGACGATCGTGTTCGATTTGCTCGGTGATCTCTACACCTTACCGATCGCCGGCGGGA
This sequence comes from Gemmatimonadaceae bacterium, assembly GCA_046153705.1. Taxonomy (GTDB): domain Bacteria; phylum Gemmatimonadota; class Gemmatimonadetes; order Gemmatimonadales; family Gemmatimonadaceae; genus Pseudogemmatithrix. The sequence continues at coordinate 11,688 of JBJXGK010000127.1, read as the reverse complement.
AAGCGACGCGACTCACGAGCGGAATGGCGTTCGACGTTCAGCCGCGATTCTCGCCCGACGGCAAGCGCGTGGTGTTCGTGTCCGACCGGAGCGGCGGCGACAACCTGTGGATCATGTCTTTCGACGGCAAGGACACGACGCAACTCACGAAGGGGAACAACAATCTCTACGTCTCGCCGGAGTGGACGCCGGACGGCGCGTACATCGTATCGTCGCGCTCGGGCGGCCTCGGGGGGACGGCGAAGCTCTGGATGTACAACGTCGACGGTGGCAGTGGCGTCGCGTTGACCGCGAACCCGGCGCCGCCGCCGAACCTCAAGATGCTGGGCGCGGCCTACGGGAAGGACGCGCGATACCTCTGGTTCGCGGCCCGCAGCGGCGACTGGCAGTACAACGCACTCGGTCCGCAGTACCAACTCTATGTATGGGACCGTGACAACGGACGCACGTCGCAGATGACCACGCGGTACGGGTCGGCGTTCCGGCCCGCGCTGTCGGCCGATGGGAAATACCTCGTGTACGCCACGCGGTTCGAGACCAAGACCGGACTGCGGATCCGAGACCTCACGTCGCAGACCGAAGAGTGGCTCGCCTTCCCCGTGCAGCGCGACGACAGCGAGTCGCGTGCCCCGATGGACGTGTACCCGGGGTACTCGTTCACTCCCGACTCACGTGCCGTGGTCGTGTCGTACGGCGGCGAGATCTGGCGCGTGCCGGTGGACCGGAGCACACCAACGAAGATCCCGTTCGAGGCCGACGTGCAGTTGGAGATGGGACCCGAGGTCAAGTTCGCGTATCGTGTCGATACCGCGCAGTCGTTCACCGCTCGGCAGGTGCGCGATCTCGCCCCCTCGCCGGATGGCAGCAGGCTCGCGTTCTCCTCGATGGGCAAGATCTATGTGCAGGATCTGCCAAGTGGGGCGCCGCGGCGCGTGAGCAGCGCGACGGTCGGCGAGTTCGCACCCGCATGGTCACCGGACTCGCGTTCGTTGGTGTGGGTCACATGGGACGACGCGCAGGGCGGGACGATCGTTCGTGCAACGCTTGATGCACGGCGTGGATGGATGACGCAGACGTTGGCGTCGGGCGCCCGGTTCGCGGACGTCGCGTGGTCGCCGGCGGGGGATCGCATCGTGGCGACGCGCGCGGCCTCGCGAGAAGCACAGGAGGCGGGCGGGTCGTTCTTCGGGCCGGTGACGTCGGAGTTCGTCTGGGTGGCAGCCACGGGCGGCGCAGTGACGGTGATCATGCCGACCGGTGGCATGGGAAATCCTCACTTCACCACGGCGGAGAAGGATCGCATCTACGCGTACGGCACACGGGACGGCTTGGCGTCGTTCCGCTGGGATGGCACCGACCTGAAGAGCCATCTGCGTGTGACAGGTCCGACGCCGCCCGGCGCCGGCGGCTCGATGACGTTGGACGCGGGGCTCGACGCACAAGCGGCGCGCATGACCGGTGGTCGCGCGTCACGCCCGTCCACGGTGCGCGCGCCGCGCGCGTACGATGCCAGCGCGGGTACGGGACTCGCGGCCCATTGGGGTGACGACGATGAGCACCTCGAGAACAACCCCACACCGCCGTCCGCGAACCTGATCCTCATCGCACCCACCGGTGACAAGGCGCTGGCGATGGTGGCGATGGATCTCTATGTGGTGACCGTCCCCATCGTCGGCGCGACGGCACCGACCGTGTCAGTCGCGGCGCCGGCGTCCGCGGCCGTGCCGGTGCGCAAGTTGAACGAGGTCGGCGGTGAGTTCCCCGCGTGGTCGCACGATGGCACGCGCGTCATGTGGGGGCTGGGCAATGCGGTCTGGACGTACGATCTCACGCGTGCGAAGGTGGTGGACGATTCACTCAAGGTGCAAGCCCGTCGCGTCGCGCTCATCCGCGCTGACACCACGAAGCGCGACAGCCTCGCGCGGGCCGATTCGATCGCGAAAGCGGACACCGTGAAGAAGCCGACGCCGGGCTACAAGCCGGCCGAGGCCCGGATCGCGGTGCAGGCCACCCGCGACACCCCGCGCGGCGTCGTCGTGCTTCGCGGCGGCAAGGCGATCACGATGCGCGGCACTGAGATCATCGAGAACGCGGACATCGTCGTGCGCGACGACCGCATCGTCGCGGTGGGCGCGAGAGGGTCGGTGACCATCCCGGCCAGTGCCCGTGTGATCGATGTGACAGGCAAGGTGGTGATGCCAGGCATGGTGGACACACACTACCACCCGCAGTGGCTCACGCCCGGGATCCACAACACGCAGACCTGGCAATACCTCGCCACGCTCGCGTACGGCACCACGACCACACGGGATCCGCAGACGGCGACCACGGATTTCCTCACCTACGGCGATCGGGTGATGAACGGCGAGATGATCGGTCCGCGCATCTACACCACCGGTCCGGGAGTGTTCTCCGGCGAAGCGGTGCGCGACCTCGAACACGCGCGACAGGTGATGGCGCGGTACGCGACGTATTACGACACCAAGACGCTCAAGATGTACATGAGCGGCAATCGCCAGCAGCGCCAGTGGATCATTCAGGCCGCGAAAGAGCTCAGCATCATGCCGACCACGGAAGGTGGGCTCGACCAGAAGCTCAACCTCACGCACGGCATCGACGGGTATCCGGGTATCGAGCACACACTGCCGATCACGCCGAAGTTCGCCGACGTCTTCGAATGGTATCGAGCGACGGGCACCTACAACTCACCGACACTGGTGGTGGAGTACGGTGGTCCTTTCGGCGAGGGATGGTTCTACCAGACCGAGGATCTCGCGAACGACATGAAGCTGCGGACGTTCACGCATCCGATCGATCTCGCGGGCAAGATCCGGCGCCGCGGGAGCGGCAATGCGCCTGGACCCGCTGGCTTCGCGCTGCGCGAGGAATACGCGATGTGGCAGCATGGCGAGGACATCGCGAAGACCGTCGCGGCCGGCGGCAAGATCGCGGTGGGATCACACGGACAGCTACAGGGGTTGGGCATGCACTGGGAGCTCTGGTTGGTGCAGAGCGGTGGGCTCTCCACGCACGACGCGCTGCGTGCGGCGACCATCGTAGGGGCGGAGGCGATCGGCCTGGCGACCGACATCGGCTCGCTCGAGGCGGGGAAGATGGCCGACCTGCTCGTGCTCGACCGTGACCCGCTGGTGAACATCCGGAACACGAACAGCATCGGCATGGTGATGATGAACGGGCGCCTCTATGATGCGAGCACGTTGGACGAAGTGTATCCCCGGCAGCGCAAGTTGCCGATGCAGCCGTGGGCGTACACGGCACCAAGAGCCACGGCAGGGGTCCAGTGAACCGATCGAATCGTGCAGGACTCGTCGCGTGTGCGGTGGCCGCAGTGGTCGTAGGGACGGTGGCCTGTGCGGGGCGCGAAGACGCGCGCGTCGCGTTCTTCGAGACGTTGCGCGCAACCTGCGGGGCGCGATACGAGGGCGCCAAGCAGTTCCCTGACGACACCACCGACGCCTTCCACGGTAAGCTCCTCGTGGCGACGGTCGCCGAGTGCAATGACTCGCAGGTGCGTGTACCGTTCGTCGTGGGCGCCGACAGCTCCCGGACCTGGGTGTTCACGACGCGCGACAGCACACTGGAGCTCAAGCATGACCATCGGCACGCGGACGGCACGCCGGACTCCGTGACGATGTACGGCGGGATGGCGAATCTCGACGGTGCGCCGACATCGCAGCAGTTCGAGGCGGACGCGTACACCGCGCGGTTGATCCCCGCCGCGCGGACGAACGTGTGGACCGTGACGTTCTCGGCGGACGCCAAGGAACTGACGTACCATCTCGATCGCGATGCGAAGCCGCGATTCACGGCGGTGTTGAAGCGGGTGAACTGAGTTGTAGCGACCGTTGCGCGAACGATCGACTCAAGAACGAAACCCAACCAGGGATCCGATGCGGACCATCCTCTTGCTCGCGTTGTTGCTCGGCGCACCGGCGACTGCTGACGCGCAGAAGCCGAAGAAGTGTTCCGGCGAACCGGCCGATTCGAGCCTCCTCGCTGGGGGACCGATCTACCGGGACTGCGAGGTCGACAAGCCGGCGAAGTTGATCGGCAACGAGCCGCGGCCGGCGATGACCAGCACACCACCGACGACGCGCGAGGGCTGCTTCTATGTCGAGTATCAGTTCATCGTGAATACCGAGGGCCAAGTCGAACTCGGCACCGTCGAGGTACGCCGCAACGAGATGCGCGAGTTCGAAGACGCACTTCGCGCGACACTCGGGCAACTCCGGTTCCAACCGGCGATGAAGGACGGTGTCGCCGTACGCCAAGTCGTCATCCATCGTCGCGGGCTCGGCATCATGACTCGAGTGTCCGGGCAGGCGTTCGCAGGCGCCCCTCCGCGTTGTCGCTGACCTCCGTCACCTCCATGTCCATCCGCATCCTCGTCACTGGCGGCACGTTCGACAAGCAGTACAACGAACTCGAAGGCACACTATCGTTCCGGGAGACGCACCTGAACGACATGCTCCAGCGCGGCCGGTGCAGACTGCCGGTCGCCGTCGAGGTGCTCATGATGATCGATAGTCTCGACATGACCGACACCCATCGCGCCAGCGTGGCGGGGGCGTGTCGCGCGTGCGCCGAACAGCAGCTCGTCATCACGCACGGTACGGATACCATGGTCGAGACGGCCCGGACGCTCGCAGCGACGGTGCCGGGCAAGACGATCGTGCTCACGGGCGCAATGGTCCCGTTCGCGTTCGGGTCGTCCGACGGACTGTTCAACCTCGGCTCGGCACTCTCGTTCGTTCAGGTGCTGCCGAGCGGAGTGTACGTGGCCATGAACGGTCGCTGCTTTGCGTGGGACAACGTCCGCAAGAACCGTCAGGCCGGTGTCTTCGAGCCGATCACTCCAGTTCCCTAACTCCGAGTCCACTCCGTGATGCGTCGTTCCGCACTCGTGCTTTTGCTCTCGTCCGCGCCGCTGGCTGCCCAGGCGCAGCAGTTCGACGTGATGGAGGCGACCATCGCCGGTGTGCACGCCGCGATGGATGCGAAGCGGCTCACGTGCCGTGCGCTGGTGCAGGCCTACCTCGACCGCATCGTCGAATACGATCAGTCGGGGCCGGCGCTCAATGCCATCCAGTTCGTGAATCCTCGGGCACTCATCGAGGCGGACTCGCTCGACGCGGTGCTGAAGGCCAAGGGTGCGCGCGGGCCGCTGCACTGCGTGCCCGTGATGCTCAAGGATCAGGTCGAGACCAAGGACATGCCGACCGGCTACGGCTCGGCGATCTTCGCGCAGTTCGTGCCGCAGCGGGATGCGACGATCGTGCAGCGACTCGAGGGTGCCGGTGCGATCATCCTCGCCAAGAACACGATGGGCGAGTTCGCGTCGCGCTATGTGGGTTCGGGGCCGGGGATCATCCGCAACGCGTACGATCCCATGCGCAATCCGAGCGGATCGTCCGGCGGGACGGCGTCGAGCGTGGCGGCGAACTTCGGCATGGTGGGGATCGGAGAGGACACTGGTGGGTCCATCCGTGGTCCCGCGGCAGTGAGTAGTCTCGTGGGACTGCGTCCCACGCTGCCGCTGGTGAGCCGCTTCGGCATGCTGCCGGCGAATCCGACGCAGGACACCATGGGTCCGATGACGCGCACCGTAGCTGATGCCGCACGGTTGCTCGACGTGATCGCGGGGTACGACCCCAACGATCCCATCACGGCGTACACGGTGGGTGAGATCCCCGCGACCTACACAGCGTCGCTCAAGCCGACAGCGCTGCGCGGTGCGCGCATCGGCGTGTTCCGGTCGCGTCGCACGACGGCGCTTGTGCCCGATAGTGTCGCCGCCATGGATTCGGCCGCGGCGCGACGCAACGTCACGGCGCGCGAGATGAACGCCGAGTACGACAAGGTCACGGTGCTGTTCGAGAAAGCGCTCGCGGATCTCAAGGCGCAGGGTGCGGTGCTGGTCGATTCGCTGACGCAGCCGCAGGTGCCGGGCCGCCGTGTAGGCAACGATTTCGAGACGGAAGAGGCTACCGATGCGTACTTCGCACAGCATCCCAATGCGCCGGTGAAGACGCTCAAGGAGATCCTGCTCACGGGACCGGTGAACCCTTGGCGCGCGCGGGGGCTCATCGGATACGTGGGCCGCTCGACCGACGATCCCGACTACCTCGTGCTGCTCAAGTACCGCGAGGCGCTGCGGGTCGCGATGCTCAAGTTGATGGCCGACCAGAAGCTCGACGCGATCGTGTACATGACGTACGATGCCGGCACGACGACGATCGCGGCGGATGTCCTCACCAGCCCGCGGCCCAACGACAACTACTCGCGCGGAGACAATCGGGGACTGAGCCCGTCGCTCGGCTGGCCGGCGCTCACCGTGCCGGCGGGCTTCACGAGCGATTCGCTGCCGGCGGGACTCGAGTTCCTCGGGCGTCCGTGGAGCGAACCGCAGTTGCTCGGCTTCGGATTCTCCTATGAGCAGGCAACGAAGCACCGTCGTCCGCCGCGCACCACGCCGCCGCTCGTGACGTCTGCGGCGCCGCCCTCGGCACCGAAGGTCAGTCGGCCGCGATAGTCGCGAGGAGCTCGCGACCGAACTGTACTTCGTCTTCGTTCACCGTATGCGCCATGCCGCGGTAGATGCGCGTGGTGACGCTGGCGCCCATGCGCTCGACGAGCGCGGCCGTCTCGCGCACGCGCGTCTCGGGGATGTGCGGGTCCACGTCGCTGCAGCCGAAGAACGCAGGCATACCGGCGAAGTCGCCTGACTCATCCCACGACATGCCCGGCGGGCCGATGAGTCCGCCGGAGAAAGCGAGCACACCGCCGTAGCGGCGTGGTCGGCGTTGGGCACTGGTGCTCGCCAGACAGGCACCTTGGGAGAACCCGCACAACACGATCTTCTTCTCGGGGACGCCCGCCGCGACCAGTTCGTCGATCAGGCCGTGGACCACACTGATGCCGGACGAGATGCCGGGCTCGTTGAGCGCGAGGGGCGACATGAAGCTCGTCGGGTACCACGTGCCACCGAGCGCGTTGGGTGCGACATAGTGCACGTCGTCGCAATCGAAGGCGTCGGCGAGCCCGATGATACCCGCTGCCCACGCGCCGCGACCGTGGATGAGGATCATGGCGGCGCGAGCCGTTGCGAGCGGTGCGCCGACGGTCAGCCGTGGCTGCCCGCCGTGCGGAGGAAGCGGATTCGACATGCGGGAAACCTAAACGACCGCGGGACGTCAGTCGCGGGGGCGATACCCCGGACCACGTACCACCTGCCCCGGCTTGGCGCCCGTGTGTTGCCCGTCACGAAGCACGGCCACGCCGTTCACGAACATGTCACGCACGCCGGTGGAGAGTTGGTGCGGCTTGTCGAACGTGGCGTGGTCGATGATCGTCGTCTCATCGAAGATGATGACGTCGGCCTTCAGTCCCACCTTCAGCACGCCTCGGTCCGTGAGCGACAGTCGCGTGGCGACTGCGGAGCTCGCCTTGCGCACCGCGTCCTCCAGCGGGAGCACACGCTGCTCGCGCACGTAGCGGCCTATCAGTCGCGGGAAGTTGCCGTAGGCGCGCGGATGGGTCATGCCCTGCGCCGTCGTCGGATCCTGCGAGCTCGCGTCGGTGCCGAACTTCATCCACGGCTGCTGCAACTGCAGGCGGATGTTCTCCTCGCTCATGAGGAAGAGCAGTTCACCAAGTCCCAGGTTCTCCTCGACGTTGAGGTCGATGATGACCTCGGCCCAGTTCTTGTTGAGTGCCGTCGCGATCTCCTCCAGGCGTTTGCCCTCGAAGCGCAGGTTCTCGGGCTTCTTGAACCCGACGACCATGACGTTGGCCGGCGTGGCGATCTCGCAGAGGTTCTCATAGCCGGCGTCCATCGCCTGCATCTCGGCGACCATCGTAGCGCGGAGGGCGGGGTTCTTGAGGTTCTCGAGCAGCTTGCCGCCGGCCGAGTACTTGGGTGGGATGCAGGAGGCGAAGGAGTTCCCGCCGGCCGGGTAGAGGTACATGTTGGCCTGCACATCCTGGCCGGCAGCGCGCGCCGAGTCGATCTTCGCGATGGCCCGCGGCATCTTGGGCCAGTTGCGCGGGCCACTGGCCTTGAGATGGTAGATCTCCACCGGCACGCCGCCTTCGCGTCCGATGCGAATGGCTTCGTCCATGGCTTCGAGGAACTTGTCTCCCTCGGAGCGCATGTGCGTGATGTAGATGCCGCCGTATGGCGCCATCGCCTTGGCGGCGTCGATGAGTTCTTCGGTGCTCGCGTATGTGTTGGGCGGGTAGATGAGCGCACTCGCGATGCCGAATGCGCCGTCCTCCATGGAACGCGCGACCATCGCGCGCATGGTGTCACGTTCGGTGGTCGTGAGCGCGCCGGCGTCTTCGCCTTTCACATACATGCGCACGGTCCCGTCGCCGAGGAACGAGCCGACGTTCTGCGCCGCGCCGCGGGCGACCATGAACTCCAGCCAGGCTCCGAAGCCATGCGGACCGGCGAAGCGACGCAGCATCTCGCGGGCACCCGAGTCTGCTTCGGTGGCGAGGAGCTTGTCATTCATCGGGCCGAGTGACGAGCCCTCGCCGTGGATCGCGGTGGTGATGCCTTGTGTGACCATGGAGATGGCACGCCCATCACCCGTCATGTAGTGGCCGATGGAGTGCGCCTGGATGTCGATGAACCCCGGCGAGACGATGAGGCCTTTGGCGTCGACGCGTGAGGTGGCGCGGGCACGCGCAAAGGCGCCGCGCGGTCCCATGGCGGCGATGTGCTCGCCGCGTATGGCGAGGTCGCCGTAGTACCAGGCGGCGCCGGTGCCGTCGACGATGCGGCCGTTCTCGATGATGATGTCGAAGGGGCCGCTGGACGAGACGGGGAACGGCGCAGTCCTGGGTGTCGGGCTGCAAGCGGCGCACGCGACGAGGGCCACGGCGGCGAGGAATCTGGCGTTCGGCATGTCGGGTCTCGGATGGGTTCGCGGAGAATCTACTCTTCCGTGGCTCCGCCGGTGGTTCGCCCGACGTTGGGCGCCGGGCGAAAGCTGGCGTCGCCCCCTGTGTAGTCCCGACACGCCGTGCCGAGACTTCGGACACGCCGTGCGTCACAATCCCCGCGTCACAGCGTGACGCGGGTCACGCTCGCGTGTTTCCAACGCCGGAATGAATCGTGCTTTATGGAGGGTCGTCACCCTCGAACCCGAACCCGGATCCCATGTACTCCCTGTCATTGCGTCGCGCGTCGCGCGCCGCACTCCTGATGCCCCTCGCCGTGCTCGCGGCGTGTGATCTGCCGTCCGAGGCCCCGATCTTCGAACAAACGTGGGTCGTTCCCGCCGACTCGGTCTCGGTCGGCGTCGGGAACCTCCTGCCCTCCGGTGTCGCGGTCAACGGCGGCGGCACCGCGTTCGTCGTCACGACGCCGGCGGCCAACATCAATACCTCGCTCGGCGCCGTGTGCGGCCAAGCGGCGTGCCAGTCCGGCGTGACGGTCAATGCGCCCGTGCCGGCGTTCACCTCCTCCGTCGGCGCGTTCTCGTCGTCGATCGCCTTCCCCGTCGGCGTGAACAGCGCGTCGGTCGCCGGCGGCACTATCGCGATCCTGATCACCAACAACCTGGGCTTCGATCCGCTCCGTCCGAACGGCGCCGCGGCGCCCTACGGGCGCTTGATCGTGACGGTGACCAGCGGAACAACGGCCCGCACCGACACCATCCAGGGGTCCGCGTCGCAGGGCATCGCGAACTCCGCGAGCACCAACTTCAGCGTGACACTGCCCATTGGCAGTTACGCGAACACCGTGAGCGTGGCGATGTCGCTGGTCGTGCCGGCAGGCGGCAACGCGAACCTCAACGCGGGCAACGCGATCAGCGTGAACGCGATGCTGCAGAACCTCGCCGTCTCCCAGGCCACCGTAGTCGTGAGCAACCGTGCCATCTCCACGGCCCCCTCGGAGTTCGATCTCGACGGCCTGGACTTCGATGACGAAGTACAGAGCGGCGCGATCATCCTCGACATCGCCAACCCCTTTACTGCTGCGGGCAGCCTCAACGTCGTGATCAACGCGCCGATGCAGGGCGGCTCGCCCGCCGTGAACATCCAGAAGACCATCGCGATCTCCGCCCAGCCGAACTCGAGTCAGACGGTCGCGCTCACACGCGCCGAGCTCGTCTCGCTGCTCGGCAAGTCCGGTGTCACCGTGAGCACCAACGGCACGGTCACCGGCACCGGCGCCGGCAACACGGTGACCGTCACACCGACGTCGCAGATCACCGTGCGCACCCAGATGCAACTCATCCTTCACGTGGGGGCCTGAGCCATGACCACGACTCAGACGATGCTCCGACGTGTCGCGGTGACGACGTTCCTGCTCTCCGCGCTCGCGCCGATGACGGTGCGCGCACAGGGCAATGCCTCGGCCGCTGCGGCCGGCATGGGAGACAACTACACCGCGCTGGCGCGCAACTTCAACGCACCGGCGTGGAACCCCGCCAATCTCGGGCTCGACGGCAACTCGCGCTTCTCCATCGCCCTATCGCCGCAATTCGGTCTCGGGACCGGCCCGCTCACGTTCAAGGACCTGAAGGACTACGGCGGCGTGGTGGTGCCGGCCGGCGTACGCGAGCAGTGGCTGGCGAAGATCGCGGAGAACGGGAGCCAGAGCATCGGCGGTGACATCAACATCACGCCGCTCGCACTCTCCATCGGCCGGCTCGCGTTCAGCGCGACGACCACCATGCGCGCCAACGGCGAGATCCCCGAGGCCGTGGCGGAGCTGATCTTCTTCGGTAACGCGGGACGCACCGGTTCGCCGTCGGACTACCTGCTCAGCAACTCCGCGCTCGACGCTAATGCGACATCGACGTTCGCACTGTCCTACGGCAAGCGGTTCGGCATCACGCCGGTGGGTGACTTCGCGATCGGCGTGACGGGCAAGTACATCGTCGGCCATGGCATGGCGTCGATGCGCGACAACGGGTCGGCGATCACCTCCAACCCGGTGGAAGTCACGCTCGATCTTCCGGTCGTCATGACCGATACCAGCAGCGTCAATGCCGGCTCCGGCATGGGCTTCGATCTCGGTGCGTCGTGGAGGGTCGGGCGCTTGACGATGTCGGCAGTGGCGAAGGACGTGGTGAACACCTTCGCTTGGGACACAGACAACCTGTACTACATCCCGGTGACGGCGCAGATCAACCAGGACTCGAGTGCGACCCAGATCGACTCGATCCTCCCGCTCGCCGCAGCACCGCAGGATCTGCAGGACTTGCTCACGCGTCGGATCGAAGACGCGACCATCAAGCCGTCGCTCGCACTCGGTGTCGCATGGAAGGGCTCCAATCGCCTCACGCTCACGGCGGATCTGCGTCAGCGCTTCGGCACCGGCATCCAGCTCGGGCCGGAAACGCAGATCGGTGTGGGCGCTGAGCTCAAGCTCATCCCCTTCATCCCGCTGCGCGCGGGCGTGACCTCGCTGAGCGGCGGCATGCGCTACAGTGGCGGCCTGGGACTCGAGTTCGGCGTCTTCAACCTGCAGGCGGCGGCGTCGCTGCTCGACATCAATGGCCGCAACGACACGACCTTCGGGTTCACCATGAGCTTCGGTGGTCGCTAAGAAGGACGCGATGTCGGACGGCGTCGGGCCCCGAATGGCCGACGCCGCACCGAGCGAGTAGCTTCTCGCGAGTGGCGGGGGGGGGGGGGGGGGGGGGGGGG
>JBJXGK010000126.1:0-5156 GCA_046153705.1 Gemmatimonadaceae bacterium | reverse complement strand
CCCCCCCCCCCCCCCCCCCCCCCCCGCTGTGCGCTGACGGAGCGGGAATCCGCTCCGTCTGATGTCCACCGCTCACGGCATCGGCGGCAGCGCGCGACCCGGCGTCCACGGCGCACCCTGCGCCTCGGCGGCCTGCTCCAGGCGCGGCAGATCGGTCTCCACGAACGCCTTGAGCGCCGTGTAGATCGCCGGGAACCGCTGCCGCACGATCTCCAGCTGGCTCTTCTGCGTGCCCGTGGGCTCCGTGAGTCCACCCACGCCCGCCGCGGTGTTCATGCGGCCAAGTAACGACGTCTCGGTGGGCTCGGAGTAGCGGCCCGGTGTGTTGTCGCCGTTCAACTGCTCACGGATCCCACGCAACTTCACGCCCGCCGCGCGCACCTCGGCGTCGAGTGTGGTGCTGCGCGTGATCTGCTCCACGGCGCGCTGCAAGGCGTCGAGCCGGGTGCTGGTCTCGGCCATCAACGCGTTCGCGGCCAGCACCACACGCTGAAGCGCCTGCGCGTCACGCATGTATGCAACGGCGCGCTCGCGCTCGGCAGGCGTCACCGGATGATTCGGCAGCATACGGACGTCGAACGGTGCGGGCTGCGTCATCGCGGTGCGAGCACCTTGCACACGCTTGAAGAGCTGCACGCGGTACGTGCCCGGCGCGACAAAAGGACCGTTGCCACCCAGCGCACCGCCACCTTCGCCACCACCACCGCCGCCGCCGCCACCGCCACCGCCACCGCCGCCGCCGCCGCCGCCACCTGCCGCTGCGGCGCTCACCGGGGTCACGCCCATCGAGCGGAGGTTCCACGTCACGCGATTCATGCCCGCGCTGTTGCTGCCGTCGAACCGCGAGATCACGGTACCGGCTGCATCGGTGACCTCCACCTCGATGCTCGGGGCCTCTTCGTCCTGCTCGGCCTTGAGTGCCTCCCAGCCCGGGAACGGCACGTCGGCGCCGCTGCGATTCAACGTCGTTTCGCGCTGTTGACGGGTCTGTCGCAGCGAACGCAGCGCGCTGCGCATGTAGTACGTGAAGTGCGCACCGACGGTGGGATTGGACGCGAAGTAGTGCCCCGCGCCTTGGAACGCGACGCCGTTGCCGCCGAGCGGCGAGTCCTGCACGTACAGGAGTGCGGGCGAGATGGGCAACAAGGTGAGCTCGCTCCGGAGTCGTTCAGGCTGCAGCGCCCGCAACTGCGTGAGGTCGTCGAGCACGTAGATGCCTCGACCGAACGTGGCGACCACGAGGTCGTTCGCCTGCGGCTGGATCGCGAGGTCGTACACGGCGATGGGTGGCAGCCCGCTGCGGAGCTGCGCCCAGCGCGCGCCGTCGTCGAAGGAGAGCCAAAGGCCGTATTCGTTGCCGACGAAGAGCAGGCCTCTCCGTGCGAGGTCCTCGCGCACGACGTGCGTGGGCGAGCGCTCCGGCAGATTGGCCGAGATGACCTTCCACGAGCGGCCCTTGTCGTTGGAGCGGATGACATAGGGCTTGAAGTCGCCTCGCTTGAAGTTGTTGATCGCTGCGTACACGACGTTGGCATCGTGCGGTGACGCGGAGAGGTATGCGACATAGCTGGAGTCGGGCACGCCGTCGATGTGCTCGATCCTCCGCCAGTTCGCCCCGCCGTCCTCGGTGACTTGGATGAGCCCGTCATCGGTGCCGGCGTAGATCAGGCCTTCCTGCTTGGGCGACTCACTGAGCGCGATCACCGAGCCCGCGAACGACGTCGACGTGTTGCGTGCGACCGCGTCGACGCTCCAGAGGCGTCCCTGCATCTTCATCGACGTGCGCGGGAGATTGCGCGAGAGGTCGGGCGAGATGGGGCGCCAGGAGTTGCCCCTGTCGTCGCTGCGATAGACACGCTGCGACGCGAAATAGAGCCGCGTATTGCTGAACGGACTGATGAGCAGCGGCGAATCCCAGTACCAGCGCGCCGGATCCTCTCCCGGCCCCTCTTCCGGCACGATGCGCACGGCGTTGCCCGTACGACGGTCGAAGCGCACCAGGCCGCCGTTCTGCGACTCGGCGTAGATGGTGTTGTGATCGGTGGGGTCGACGCGGCTCTGGAAGCCGTCGCCGCCGTTGGTGACGAACCAGTCGGAGTTTCGGATGCCGGCGATGCTGCGCGTGCGGGCCGGGCCTCCGAACGAGAAGTTGTCCTGGGTGCCGCCGTACACATGGTAGAACGGCGCGTTCATGTCCACGTCGATCTTGTAGAACTGCGGCAGCGGGAGATTCGCGAAGAAGCGCCAGGTCTGCGCGCCGTCGAAGCTCTCGTAGAGGCCGCCGTCGTTGCCGTTGATGATGTGCTGGCTGTCATCCGGATCGATCCAGAGCGCGTGGTTGTCGACGTGCTTGCCGGACTCGCCGAGGTTGGCCCACGTGGCGCCGCCGTCGTTGGAAACACGGTTCTGCACGTCCATCGCGACCACGCGATCGGGGTCGTTGGGGTCGACGAAGATCTCGCTGTAGTAGAGCGAACCGGACGAGAACGAGCCGCCCATGCGGCTCCAGTTGAGCCCGTTGTCGCGCGAGCGGTACACGCCACCGCGGTTGTTGGAGGCCTCGACGATCGCGTAGACGATATCGGGATGTGAGAGCGCGCGGGCCAACCCGATTCGGCCTTCGCCCTCCGGTACGCCGCTCAACTTGCGCCAGGTCTTTCCTCCGTCCGTGGAGCGGTGCAGTGCCGACTCCGGCCCACCGGCGATGTAGCCCCATACGTGGCGGTGCCGCTGCCAGGTGCTGGCGACAATGATGTCCGGGTTCCGGGGGTCGAGTGCGACGTCGTTCACGCCGGCCCACTTCTCGCCGGAGAGGATCTTGGTCCACGTCTCCCCACCGTCGGTGGACTTGAAGAGCCCGCGGTCGCCGCCCTCGGCCCAGAGCGGGCCCTGCGCCGCGACGTAGATGACCTTGGAATCTCGCGGGTCGATGACGATGCGCCCGATGTGCTCGGAGTTCTTGAGGCCCATGTTCTTCCACGAGCGGCCCGCATCCTCAGACCTGTAGACGCCATCACCCCAGCTCACCGAGCGCTGTGCGTTGTTCTCGCCGGTGCCGACCCAGACGACATTGGGATCCTTGGGGTCGAGCACCACCGTGCCGATCGAGTAGGACGTCTGCCCGTCGAAGATGGGCGAGAACGTGGTGCCGGCGTTGTCGGTCTTCCACACGCCGCCGGATGCCGCCGCGAGGTACCAGGTGCGCTTGTTGGGGTGCACCGCGATGTCGCTGATGCGGCCGGACGTGAACGCCGGGCCGATGCCGCGGAGTCGGAATGCGGAGAGGGCGTTCGCCGGGATGCCGCCGACGGCGGAATCGCCTTGGGCCTGGGCGGTCAGCGCCGCGAACGTGAGCAGCAGGAGCGACAGTCTCATCGTGGATCCGGTTGGGGAGCGGACAAGGGGCGGGCGACGAACGGCACCGCGACCGTGGTCGCGACCCGCCCTGAGTGGGACCCCTGAAGTACGCGCGGCGGACGGGCTCGGTTGAACCCGCGTGCCACGTGGGGAAACCCTCACGGCTGCCAGGGTGACCGATAGGGCGGACCACCTTTCCAGAGGATGCCAAAGATGCGCTTGATCCGTCGTACCGCTACCCTCGCGGCCGTGCTCGCCGCCACGCCCGTGCTCACCACCGCGCAGGAAGCGCGGGTGTTCGAACTCCCGCGGTCCATGTCGCGCCTGATGCACGGCGAGGATCGCCCCATGCTGGGGGTCACTATCGAGAGCACCATGCCGCGTGCCGACACGCTCGGATTGCGCATCGCCTCGGTGACCAAGGGTTCGCCGGCCGAGAAGGCGGGCCTCAAGGAGGGTGATCGGCTGCAGGCAGTGAACGGCGTGAATCTGCGCGCCGACCGTGCTGACGCCGACGAGGAAGGCACCGCCGATCTATTGACGCGTCGACTGCAGCGCGAGGTGGCGCGCGTGAAGGAGGGCGAGGCGGTCACGCTGCGGGTGTGGAGTCAGGGCCAGGCGAGGACCGTCAGCGTCGTCCCCGTGATGTCGAGCACGCTGGCCGAGCCCGAGCTAACGTCGTGGCGCGGGGTGCTCACCGAGCGCGCGGTGTTCGGCATGAGCATCGCGAGCACGGGCACGCCGCGCGACACCATCGGCGTGTTCGTCCAGTCCGTGGTGGAGGACGGTCCGGCCGCGAAGGCCGGCATCATCGAGGGCGATCGCATCGCGGCGATCAACGGTGTGTCGGTACGGGTCGCCCGCGAGGACGCGGAGGACGACGCGGTCGGGGCGGCGCGTGCTGATCGCCTCGCTCGTGAGATCGGCAGGCTCAAGGTGGGTGAGAGCGCCGAGCTGACCGTTGTGAGTGCGGGGCGCTCGCGCACGGTACGCGTGACGGCGGTGTCGTCGCGGGAGCTGCCCGACGGCGACATGCAGACGTTCTCCTTCCGGATGCCCAACGGTGACTCTAGGGATGCGAAGATCTACTACCGCGGTGGTGGCGAAGGCGAGCGGCCGATGATCGAACTCCGGCGCTTCGCCCCGCCGATGGGTGAGGGCATGATCGAGCTACCGATGCTCCCGCGCCTCGAGACGCCGCGTCAGCCGCGCACGGTGATCCGTACGCATCGCACCACGATCCTCTAGCGCGTCCAGAGCGCCTCGTTAGCGCACGAGCAGCGTGAGCAGCACGCGGCTCGTGCGCGGCTCCACACGCAGCTTGGGTACCAGCATCACCCGCACGGCGATCTCGCGGTCCTGCGTCGCGAGGATCGAGTCGACGCGCACGCGGCCGACGTTCGCGCCGGACGTGTCGGCGGTGGCGGGGTAGTCGAATGCCATGGTGACCCCGGCGAACTCGCCGCGGGCGCGCGCGACGAGCGTGCGCCCGGCCGGGACCTGCACCCGATACGTGCGCTGGATGTGCGAGTTGGCGGTGTAGCCGATGGATCCGCGCGGGCAGGCCGGATCGAGTACCACGCGGGCGTCGGGGATGTCGCCTTTATCGATGATCGCCGTACGGACCTCGGCGAGTGTGTCGGGCAGTTGGGTGCAGGCGGTGCTGCTGTCCTGCACCTGAGTGACGAGGCGCACTTCACGTCGCGTATTGTTGACGACCGGTCGTCGTTCCTCCGCACATGCGGCGACGACCATGAGGAGCGTGAAAACCAGCGCGGTCGGGGACCGGAGTCCCCGAC
>JBJXGK010000118.1:0-12467 GCA_046153705.1 Gemmatimonadaceae bacterium | reverse complement strand
TTCTTCGCGTTCACGGCGCTGTACATCGCGTTCGTGCGTGTGCGGATGGCGCTCGCCACCGACCGCGACGCGCTCGATGACGCTGCCCACGGAGCCGCCCATGCCGGATAACGCGCTGTACTACCAGCTCGCCTATGGTGCGACGCTGCTGCTGTATATGGGCTATGCGGTCTCGCTCGTCGTGCGCCGTCGTGCGCTCGAGGCGCGGCGCGCACGTGAAGCCCGCGGACGCGAGGCGCAGGGATGATCCACCCTTGGAAGGACCTCGCACCGGGAAAGGAGCCTCCCGAGGTCGTTACCGCGGTCATCGAGATCCCGCAGGGCGCACGGAACAAGTACGAGCTCGACAAGGATTCGGGCATGTTCCGTCTCGACCGTGTGCTCTACTCGGCCGTGCACTATCCAGGTGACTACGGGCTCATTCCGCGCACGTTGCACGAGGACAACGACCCGCTCGACGTCTTGGTGATGATCAAGGAGCCGACGTTCACGGGCTGCCTGATCGACGTGCGCCCGGTGGGCGTGCTCACCATGCTCGACAAGGGTGAGCCCGACGACAAGATCCTCGCGGTGCCCTGCGACGATCCTGCTCATGGCGAGTATTTCGACATCGCCGACCTCCCACAGCACTACCTCCGGGAGATCGAGCACTTCTTCGCGATCTACAAGGACCTCGAGGGCAAACGCGTCGAGATCCTCGGCTGGCAGAAGAGCGAGGTGGCGATGCGGGTGATCGAGGAGAGCATCGACCGCTACGCCAAGCAGTACCTCTCGCAGGGGCCGTAGCGCGCCGCCGCCGGCTGTGCGAGCAAGGTGCGCCGCTGGCGGCGCGGGACCTCGGGCCCTCAGTACAGTTTCGAGTTGTCGTGGTCGGCGACACCCAAGAGGCCCTTGAGCTGTGCGCGCCAGCCCTCGAGCTTCTGCTTCTTGGGGAGCTTGGTCACCACCTCGATGCTGCCCATCACCACACTGCCGGTCACGCGGACCACTGGTGCGCCCGGGAGCGCCGGACGGCCTTTGTCCGACACCTCGGCCATGATCGCCGTGCAGTCGACCTCGGCGCGCACGCCTGGCGGAAGAATCACCTTGCCCTCGCCCATGATCACGTCGAGCTCGATGTCGATCCCCTCCGGCGGCAGGACGGCATCGCGCAGGTCGAGGAGGATCCCACCCATGATCGCGCGGCCGGCGATGCGGCGCGAGGGCGTCCAGTGCCCTTCCTTGTTCACCTGCGAGAACAGCGCGAGGTAGCGCTTCTCGTCCGGCGCGAGCCCACCGCGACTGGGCGCACCGACTTCGTAGAGCGGCGGAGGCGCCGGGGCCATCCGATTGAGCGCCGGCAGCCCGTCGAGCACGGTGAGGAGCTGTCGCTTGTCGGCGCTCTGGTACACGCGCTCGAAGCGCGCTTCGAGTTCGCCCGTCGAGAGATGGTCCTGCGCGTAGTGCGCGCAGAGCGTCTGCACCACTTCCTCCTTCTCGAGCTCGAGGCTCATCGCGCGAGCCGGGCGTAGCGCCCGCGGAAGTAAACCAGCGGTTCGCCATCGGCGATCTCCGCCTCGAGCACCTCGCACACGATGATCACGTGGTCACCTCCAGGGTGACGGTCGCGGATTCGACACTGCAAGCGCACGAGGGCGCCGGAGACCAAGGGAAGTTCGGCTACGCCGCGCGTGATGTCGAGTCCCGCGAACCGGTCCCCGTCCTTGGACGCGAATCGGCGCGAGAGCGCCTCTTGCTCCTCGCCCAACACATGGATCGCGAGGTGCGAGGCGTCGGTCAGCGGCTTCGCCATCGTCGCGTTGTGGTCGATGCAGACGAGCACCAGCGGCGGGTCGAGCGAGAGCGAGCTGAAGGCGGTCGCGGTCATGCCGCGGTCGACGCCGTCGGCACCGCGCATGGTGAGCACCGTGATGCCGGCGGCGAAGCGGCCGAGCGAGGCGCGGAAGATCGAAGGGTCGAGTGTCATGGGATCAAGAGAGCGCATCGAAGAGGAGCAGCGCCACGAGCGCGCCGCCCACCGTCGCAAGGAAGTTCACGGAATCGTTCGTCATCCAACGGAGCCCACGGGCATGATGTGTGCGATACTGGCACGTGTGGACGCGACGCTCGGTCCACATACGACAGCGTTCGCACCAGCGTTTCGACTGCAGTGTGGCGCCGAGCAAGCTGTCGAGGAGACTCCCGGCCACACCGCCGAGGAACACGGCGCGCACCACCCCTCCTGCACGCGGCGCATCGGGCAGGATCCAGACCGACGCCAGCGCGATCAACGCAGCGGCCACCACACTGGCTCCCGAACCCGCCCACGTCACGCCACCCGAGACTCCCGGCGGCACCGGGCGTCCTGTGGTCACCATGCGCGGCGCGGCGCCCCACAACGTGCCGATCTCGGTAGCCCAGGTATCGGCCGCCGCGGCCGCCAGGGCACCGAGACCGGCCACCTGCCACGCAAGACGGGTCGCTGTCTGCTCTCCTGAGAAGTCGGCCGCGAAGCTCGCCGCCAATCCCGCGACCGCGAACAGTCCGCCGTTCGCGAACACCTGCACCGCATCGCGTCCACGTGCGTCGGACAAAGTCGACGCCGTCCGCTCGGCCTTCTTCGCATGGCCGAGTCGCGTGAGTGCCGACGACGCGACGAAGTACGTGATGAGGAGCAGCGCCCAGGGCCATCCCGCGGCCGACGCCGCGGTGCCGATGAGGAATGCCGCCCACTGCCCGCTTCCCGTGAGTGAACCGGCGCGGCGGGCCGCACCCGAGATCACTCCCGAGAGTAGCGCCCCGGCCAGCGCCCGGACGATCAGCGCGTCTTGGATCCGCGCGCTCCTCGCAGACTGGCGAGTACCGTCTCTCGCAGCGCGCCCGACGCGTGCAGGCGCTCCCCGAGACGGCGCATCATCTGCTTGTATCGCAGCGCCGACGTCATCCGCTGGCGGCAGTCCGCACAGGCGTCCACATGCGACTCGGCGCGCGCCGTCGTCACGGCATCACTCTCGCCATCGAGGATGGCGTCGAGATGCGTGGCGAACACTGCGCAGTCGAAATGCGGTGATGGCAGAGGAGTGTGGCCTTGCATGGGGGAACGGGAGGAACCTGATGTGCCTCAGCTGAGGACGCAAGAACCGGGCGCGGCCTTGAACCGCGAGTCGAACGCAGTCACCGGGCGATTCGTGCCGTGCGCGCCGCCCCGAGGCTCGTTAGCTTGCTCCCCCATTCCCCCCGTTGCCACTAGGTAATGTCCGCGACCGTCGATCCACTCCTGCCGCTCGTCCTTCTCGAGGCCGTCCGCTCCGTCGATATGCCGGACACGGATCTCGAAGCGGAGTTCGTCGAGGAGCTCCGCACCAAGCGCTTCGGCCTGAGCGATACGGTCCTCGCGCAGATCCGCCGCTACAACGACGCCGTGAAGCGCGGGCAGCGGCTCCCGGTGGACGAAGCGGTCGGGATCGCTAAGCTGATCGGCCGTCGACCGGACGCCGAGGCGGTGTTCCGCGAGGCCGGCCGTGGCCTCGCGCGGCTCACCTATGCGCGCATTCCGGTGGTCACCCGGAATCTCGTACGGGCCCTTCCCACGATGCTCGCGCGCCCGATGGCGCTGCGGCACGTGCGCCACATCGGGACGCGCTTCCTCGGCGGCACGGTGCGCCGCGTCGGCGCGACGATCCTGCTCGATGTGCCCGGCGCGGTCACCCGTGACGCGGCGCCGCGCCAGGCCGGCTGCGCATTCTATGAGGCGGTGCTGCGTGAACTGATGCAGTTGCTCGTGGGGGGCGTGGGCGCGGTGGAACACGTGCGCTGCGCGAGCCGTGGCGAGAAGACCTGTGAGTGGCGCGCCGAGTGGCGCTCGATCCGCTAGGAGAGACGATGCTGACCCCCGCGACCCTTCCGGCGCTGCAGGCGGCGCTCACCGACGCGAAGCTCGATGGCTGGTTGTTGTTCGACTTCCGCGGCCTCAATCCCGTCGCCGGATCGCTGCTCGGTATGCAGGGCATGGTCACGCGGCGCATCTTCGCGTGGATCCCGGCCAAGGGGAATCCGGTGGCGATCACGCACGCGATCGAGCAGGCGCCGTGGAGCGAGTGGCCGAATGCGTGGGAGAAGATCGTGTACAGCTCGTGGCGCGTGTTCGAGGACGCGCTGCCGCCGCTGGTGAAGGGCAAGCGCATCGCGATGGAGTACTCACCGGGCGACGCGGTGCCGGTGGTCGATCGTGTTCCCGCCGGCGTGCTCGAGTTGGTGCGCGCGGCCGGGGCCGACGTGGTCACCAGCGCCGAACTCGTGTCGCGATTCTTCGCGGTGTGGAGTGCCGCTGAGGTCGCATCGCATCGCAAGAACGCCGAATCGTTGCGCGCCATCGCGCACGAGGCCTTCGCGCGGATCGGTGCGGCGGCGCGTTCGAACAGGCCGTTGTACGAGCATGAGGTCGACGCGTGGGTCATGGCGCAGTTCCCGAAGTACGGCATGGAGGCCGACCACGGCCCCATAATCGCCGCCACAGAGAACGCGGCCAATCCGCACTACCATCCATCCGCCTCGACGCCGCGACCGTTCCGCGAGGGCGATGTCGCGCTGATCGACTTGTTCGCGACCAGCCCGGGTGCGGGCGGTATGTGGGCCGACCAGACATGGATGGCCAGCATCGGCGCACCGAGTGGGCGCGCGCTCGAGGTGTGGACCGCGGTCCGTGACGCACGCGACGCCGCCATCGAGTTGCTGCGGACCAAGCTCGCGGCGGGCGTGCCCGTGCGCGGCGGCGAGGCCGACAACGCGGCGCGCGCGGTGATCGAGCAGCGCGGCTTCGGCCAGTGGTTCACGCATCGCACTGGACATTCCATCGACGCGCGCGGACTGCACGGCATGGGACCCAACATCGACGATCTCGAGACGCGCGAGACGCGCATGCTCATCCCGGGGGTCGGCTTCTCCATCGAGCCGGGCATCTACCTCACCGGCGAGATCGGTATGCGCACCGAGGTCAACGGCTACGTTGACGCGGACGGCACGCTCGTGATCACGCCGGGGCAGATCCAGCGGGACCTGATCGTCGTATGATGGCCGCGTGCCGCACGCCGATGCCGCCGATGCCGCCGATGCCGCCGATGCCGCGACGCCGCCGGACGACGATGGCGCAGCCGCTCAGGCCACGGGTACGTGACGGTCGAGCACCATCGCGATGAAGAGCAGCGCGAGGTAGAGCAGGGAATACCCGTACACCCACCACGCGGGCTTCGAGAACTCGGCGGCGACCTTCACACGCCACACGCCCCAAAGCAGGATGCCGCCGAGCACTGCGGCGAGCACCAGGTACAGCGCGCCGAACGCGCCGAATGCCACCGGCAGCACCGTGAGCGCAACGAGCAGCACCGAGTACCACCACATCTGGTCGATCGTCTCGCGTTCGCCCCACACGAGGGGCGCCATCGGCACCTTCGCGTTGCCGTAATCGCGCTGCTTGTTGAGTGCGAGAGCCCAGAAGTGCGGCGGCGTCCAGTAGAAGATGATCAGGAAGAGGAACGCGGCCGTGAGGTCGAGCCCGTTGGTCACGGCGGCCCAGCCCACCAGCGGCGGGAACGCACCAGCCGCGCCACCGATCACGATATTCTGCGGCGAACTGCGCTTGAGCCAGCGCGTGTAGATGAAGACGTAGAAGTAGAACCCACCCAGCGCGAGCGCCGCGGTGAGGATGTTCACGAAGGTCGCGAGCATCCACGTGGCCGCACTGGCGATCCCGACGCCGAACGCGATCACCGCGCGCGCGTGCATGCGCCCACTCGGGATGGGACGCAGCTTCGTGCGTGCCATCACGTCGTCGATGTCGCGGTCCATGTACATGTTGACCGCGTTCGCGCCACCGGCCATCAGATAGCCGCCGAGGGCCACCAGCAGCACCGTCGTGAGCGAGGGGTCGCCGGCGACGTACATCGGAGCGATCGTCGTCACCAGCAGCAGCGAGATGATCTTCGGCTTGGTGAGCGTGATCAGGTCCTGCAGCAGCGTGCGGTCGGCGGCGGGCGCCGCCGCGGCGGTCGGGGCAGGGTTCACAGGCGGATCTCCCCGGGTGTCGGCAGCATCTGCATCTCAACCGAGGGCGGTCGCATGGCCGCACGCCAAGAGAACACCAGAACGAACACCAACACGATGGCGGGGCCGACGGCGAACATCCACTCGACGGCGGAGTTCTTGGGCACCGCCGCGTTGAGCACGCGGGCGGAGGAGCGCAGGATCATGACCTGCGAGACGACCACCGCGAGGACGGCGGACCAGAAGACGACGGCGAGCAGTGGACCGGGCATTCCGAATAATCACCTGCCCCCCTCGCCGGAGGGAGTCCTCCGGCGTACCTTCGGCGAATGACTGCCCCCTCTGCACAGGGCCTCGAGCGCAAGCTCGGCCTCTGGAGCGCCATCGCCGTCGTCATCGGGTCCACGATCGGTTCAGGGATCTTCCGGTCGCCCGCCGGCATCGCGGACAAACTGCCCGGTCCCATCCCCATGCTGTCCGCGTGGGTGGCGGGCGGCATTTTCGCGATCTGTGGTGCGCTCACGCTCGCCGAGGTGGCAAGCGCGCTGCCGCGTACGGGCGGCATCTATGTGTTCCTGCGTCAGGGTTGGGGCAAGGTGCCGGCCTTCGTGTTCGGCTGGAGCCAATTGGTGATGATCCGCGCCGCGTCGCTGGGGGCGATCGCGATCACGTTCTCCGAGTATTTCTGGCGCGTGCGCACGGGCTCCGCCGCTGACGAGTCGCAGGCGATGACCGTACGCTATATCGCGGCCGCCGCGATCATCCTCACCGGTGTGTTCAACATCGTGGGCGTGAAGGTGGGCTCGGCGTTCACCAACCTGACCGTGCTGGCCAAGTACGGTGGCCTGATGTTCATCGTGCTGGTGGCGTTCGCCGTGGGGCTACCGCAGACGGGAGGCAACTTCACGCCCGCGATGCCCGAGGGCAGCTTCACGTTCGCGGCGTTCGGCTTGGCGCTGGTGAGCACCTTGTGGGCCTTCGATGGCTGGGCCGACCTGTCGTACAATGGCGGTGAGGTGAAGGACCCGCAGAAGAACCTCCCGCGGGCGCTGATCGGCGGGACGCTGATGGTGATCGCCATCTATTTGTTGGCGAATCTCGCGTATCTCGCGGTGCTGCCGATCGAGCAGATCCGGGTCTCCAGGCTGGTCGCGGCGGACGTCGCTCAGGTGGTGATCGGGCCCGCCGGGGTGGTGTTCGTGTCGGCGACGGTGATGATCTCGACCTTCGGGACGCTGAACACCGTGCTCCTGACCAGCCCGCGGGTGTTCTTCGCGATGGCCGAGGACGGGCTGTTCTTCAAGGGCGTGGCGGCGGTGCACCCGAAGTTCGGGACGCCTTGGGTGGCGGTGGCGCTGACGGCGTTCCTGGGGGCGACGTTCGTCCTGCTTCGGAGCTTCGAGCAGTTGGCGGACGCTTTCGTGACCGCCTTCTTGCCGTTCTATTTCTTGGCGGTGGCGTCGATCTTCCGCCTTCGTGGCCGGCCGGACTATCAGCCGAGTTTCAAAGTGCCGTTATATCCGGTGGTTCCCGCCCTGTTCATGGCGGCGGTGCTGTACCTGCTGGGGAACGCGCTGGTGCAGGAGTCCAGTCGGATGCAGACGTTGGGAGTGTTCGGGGTCTGCCTGATCGGGATCCCGGTCTACTACGTGACGGTGGGGCGGAAGAGCTCCAGCTGACCGGCGGCAGAAGGCTCCAGGGACAGCAGGGGTCCGAGTCTACCGGAAGTGCCCTGTCAAGGGCGGAGCCGAGGGGGGACAATTGCTCGACCGTTACCGACGATTGTTGACCGATTGTAACGGGCCACCGTACCTTATTACGCGTTGCAAGCCACCGTTCCCACCCACCCAGGATATTCAACGATGAAGCATACCCGTTTGAGCACGGTGTTTCGGGCGTTCGTCGCGCTGCTGTTCAGCGCCGGCGTCGCCGGAGCACAGGTGACGACCGGATCCATCGGCGGTCGCGTGACCGACGAGAATGGTGCCGGCCTCGAGTCGGTCCAGATCCAGGTCCGCTCGACGCTGACCGGAGCGATTCGCACGGCCGTGACCAGCGCCTCGGGCAACTATTTGGTGCTCGGACTCGAGGTCGGCACTGGCTACGACGTGACGGCCCGCCGCATTGGCTTCGAGCCCGCCACCAAACGCGACCAGAACGTCACCATCGGTCAGACCACTCGCGTCGACCTGCAGCTGACGACCCGCGCCACGGTGCTCCAGAGCCAGGTGATCGTCTCGGAGATCGACCCAGTGATCACGGCCACCCGCACCGGTGTGGGCACCACGGTGTCCGACTCGGCGCTACAGCGCCTGCCGACCCTCGGCCGCAACTTCACCGACTTCGTCGCACTCACCCCGCAGATCTCGTCCGCTGGTCCGGGTCTCTCGGGCGGTGGCACGAACAACCGCTACAACAATATCCAAATCGACGGTGCGACAGAATCCGACCTGTTCGGTCTCGGTTCGACCGGTCAACCTGGCGGCCAAGCCCGCGGCAAGTCGATCGGTATCGAGTCGGTGAAGCAGTACCAGGTGCTGCTCTCGCCGTTCGACGTGCGCTACGGCAACTTCGCCGGTGCCTTGATCAATGCGGTGACGAAGAGTGGGTCGAATACCCTCACCGGATCGGCCTACTACTTCTTCCGCAATGAGAATACCACGCGGAAGCAGGACTACCTGAGCGACTTCAAGCAGACGCAGTACGGGTTCGCCCTCGGCGGTCCGATCATCAAGGACCGACTGCACTTCTTCATCAATCCCGAGTTCCAACAGCAGACGACACCGGCGGCCGGTCCGTACATCGGATTGGCGGGTGCGAACGTTCCGTCGCAGGCGGAAATCGATTCCTACAACGCCGTGCTCACGAACCTCGGTCTGCCGACGTCGACCGGTGGTTCGCGGATCAATGAGAACCCGCTCACGAACCTCTTCGTTCGATTCGATGTGAATGGTCTGCCGTTCAACTCGACGTTGGTGCTTCGCCATAACTTCGGCGAAGCGAACGATGACAACTTCTCGCGGAGCTTCACGAGCGTCACGTTCCCGTTGCTGAACAACGGCTTTGCGTTCACCTCGAAGAAGAATGCGACCGTCGCGCAGCTGCGCTCGGCTTTCAACAACGGGTGGTTCAACGAGGCGTATCTCGGCTTCACCAGCATCCGGGACCGTCGTTCCCCGTTCGTCCGAGGCGCCCCGCAGATCTTCACCGACATGGGCGTCTACAACATCCAGTCGGGTTCCGAGCGATTCAGCCAGGGGAATGAGCTCGACCAGGACATCCTCGAGCTCACGAACAACCTCGTGATACCGATGGGCGACCACCGCTTCACCATCGGTGCGACGTACTCGCAGTACAAGGCGCGCAATCTGTTCGCGCAGTCGATCTTTGGCGTGTGGAACTTCAACAGCCTCGCCGATTTCCAGGCCGGCGTGGCCAACCAGTACATCGTGGGTGTCCCG
Source organism: Gemmatimonadaceae bacterium (assembly GCA_046153705.1). GTDB lineage: Bacteria > Gemmatimonadota > Gemmatimonadetes > Gemmatimonadales > Gemmatimonadaceae > Pseudogemmatithrix. The sequence goes on along the minus strand of JBJXGK010000118.1, from coordinate 2,988 downwards.
ATCAACGGCGACGCGAACGTGCGATTCACTTCCTCGATCGCGGGTGTATACGTCCAGGACGAATGGAACATCAACTCTCGCCTCAACGTCACGCTCGGCCTGCGCTACGACGTCCCGAGCTTCGCGGACCAACCGCCGACCAACCCGGTCGTGCTCACGGACTTCGGCCGCAACACAGCCGATGTGCCGAGCGGCAATGGGACGATCTCGCCGCGCATCGGCTTCAACTACGACCTCACCGGTGACCAGCGCAATCAGCTCCGCGGCGGCGTGGGCCTCTTCGCCGGCCGCCCCGCGTACGTCTGGCTCTCCAATGCCTTCCAGAACTCCGGCATGGGTGGCAACCCGCTCCTGACCTGCAACGCCGCGGTCGCACCGACGCTCAACGCGACGACGGCTGTGACCCCGCCGACGCAGTGCACCAACGGGACCACGGCGGCCCTCGGTTCAGAGATCAACTTGCTCCGCAGTGACCTCAAGTTCCCGCAGAACCTGCGCGCCTCACTCGGATTCGATCGCAACTTGGGCAACGGTCTCGTCGCGACGTTCGAAGCGCTGTATACGAAGGGCATCAACACGCTGTTCTACCAGAACATCGCGCTTGCCGACCCGATCGGCACCGATCGGAACGGCCGAGTGATGTACGGTCCGCGTCCGAACGTTCCAAACCTCCGTATTCCGGGCCGTAACCTCGTGCTCGACGTGTCCAACCAGTCTCGTGACGAGGCGACCCAACTCACGGCGGGTATCTCGCGTCGCTGGCGGAGCAACTGGGAAGGCTCGCTCTTCTATACGTGGAGCCGCGTGATGGACGTGCAGGGCCTCACGTCTTCGACCGCCTTCTCGCAGTATCGGTTCGGCCGTCCGGCCGGCATCTATCCGCAGGAGACGCCGGTGCTTCAGCGCTCGCTCTTCGAGCAGCCGCACCGCATCGTCGCCAGCGGTACGTATACGTATCCGGCGTTCCAGACGGCGATCTCCGTCACGTACTTCGGCGAGTCGGGGTCGCGCTACCACTATCTCTACGGCGGCGGCTCGAACGGCGACTTGAACGGCGATGGTGTCGGCAACGATCTCATCTACATCCCCACGAGCACCACCGATCTCAACGAGATCATCTTCGTGGCGAGCGGCAGCACGACGATCGCGGCGCAGCAGCAGTCGTTCGAGCGCTTCATTGACTCCAATGCGTGCCTGAACAACCAGCGCGGCAAGATCATGACGCCGAACTCCTGCGTCGAACCGTGGCGCAACACGGTGAATCTCTCGGTGCGTCAGTCGATCGGCGCGCTGGGCCTGGGGAGCGTGCTCAATACGTCGACGCTGAATCGCCTCACCGTCCAGTGGGACGTGTTCAATCTCGCCAACTTCATCAACCGTGATTGGGGTGCCATCCGCACCGCAGGCTTCCCCGGCGGCAACATCCTGAATCTGTCATTCAACAGCCTTGAGAACGCCGCGGGCACGCTGGTAAATGGTGGCACGCGCCCGCGTTTCGTGTGGAACACGGCAACGCAGGCGCTCAACCAGCGGAACATCCAGTCGAACTATCGGATGCAGCTGTCGGTTCGCTATTCGTTCTAGAAGGGTGCGTTCGTAGGAGACGCGGGCCCGGAAGCGATTCGCTTCCGGGCCCGCGGTCTATTCGTGGCTCGCCATCGTCGAGGGCCGCCAGGTCCTGCGGTACACGCGACAACATCACGACATTGACTTTCCGTGAGTATGTCCCAAAGATTGGTTTTGAGGCGCGAAGTCAAACTTTCACAAGGAGATGTCGGAATGAAGAATCGACTGGCTGCACTTCTAGCGGTTGCGTTGCTCGGATGCGGGACTGAAGGCGAGGTGCCGACCTCGGTCGATTCGAGCGTGACGCCCGAAGCGAGTGCGTACGACGACATCCTGTGGACGATCGGATTGGAAGGGGGAAGCGTCGTTGATCTCGGAGACCGGATTCTTGTTGGCGGTGACGTCGCTGTTCGGAAGCAATACCTTGATTCGCTCCGCCAGGTCCGGAGAAAAGTCGATGGTCGCTTCGGTCCTTCCCAGTATCGCACGACAAACCTCGTCACGAATCCGGGGAAGATTCAGACCATCAAAGTCAACTTGTCGAATCTGACGAGTCATCCGAATCTGAGACAGGCGGCCTTGGAGGCGATGACCGAATGGAACGCCATCACCGCGTCGTACATCAGATTGGTCGAGGGCAGTCCCGCTGACATCACCTTCGCAACGTATACGGCCGGGTCTGGAACCTTCGGGTACGGATCTTGGCCCGAGAGCGGGAACCCGGGAGCGACTATCACGGTGAATACGCAGTTTTCAACGCCGGTGGGATCGACGTCGCTTGGTCTCAGGCGAAACATGGCGCACGAGCTCGGACACAACATCGGTCTTCGTCACACGAACTGGAAGCAGGTCGACGGATTCAACTGCACGGGAACCAACTCGGCGACGGCCATCGGCGCAGTGCAGATTCCGTACACGCCCGGTAGCGGAAATGACGCAGCGTCGATCATGAACGGCTGCACAGCGAACCAAGCCTGGATCGGCTTCTCGTTCTGGGACAAGGTCTCCGCCGTCAGCCTCTATCCGATTCCCGCGCCATCGGGCGTGACGGTCTCGTACTCCGCTGGCGGGGTACCGACACTGTCATGGCAGCCCGTTGCCGGGGCTCAGTACTATCGTGTCGTGTACTGGATCGACTCGTACTGGACCTCCCCGGAGTACGGCTCAATGCTCACCTACGGCACTTTGGGCGAGGTCGGGACCACCACGGGCACATCGTTCACAGATTGGTCGAAGGTGTATGTGGGCCCCATCGGGAACTGCTACTACTACTACGAGTCCGTTCCGGAGTGGGAGACTCGCACGTACGCCTACGGGATCGAAGCTGTCTTGGCGAATGGGACCTCGAGAGCACTCATCGGTGCAGATGTCTTCACCTGTCCGGAGATCTGAAACAAGTGTGCGGCGGGGGGGGGGGGGGGG